>NZ_KV800311.1:77929-183088 GCF_001810205.1 Pseudomonas sp. HMSC076A11
AGACGTGGTCGGCCACGTCGCCGGCGGCGAACACGCCTTCGATGCTGGTCTGGGTGGCATTGCCTTCGCTGCCGCCGTGGATCCGCAGGTAGCCGTCGCGCATTTCCAGTTGGCCCTGGAACAGGTCGGTGTTCGGCTTGTGGCCGATGGCGATGAACACGCCGGCCAGCGACAGTTCGCTGGTGCTGCCGTCGATGGTGCTCTTCAGGCGTACGCCGGTGACGCCGCTGGCGTCGCCCAGCACCTCGTCCAGGGTGGTGTTCCAGTGCAGGCGCACGTTGCCGTTCTCGGCCTTGTCGAACAGCTTGTCCTGGAGGATTTTCTCCGAACGCAGCTTGTCGCGACGGTGGATCAGGTGGACTTCCTTGGCGATGTTGGCCAGGTACAGCGCTTCCTCGACGGCGGTATTGCCGCCGCCGACCACGCAGACCACCTGGTTGCGGTAGAAGAAGCCGTCGCAGGTGGCGCAGGCGGAAACGCCCTTGCCCATGAAGGCTTCTTCCGACGACATGCCCAGGTATTGCGCGGAGGCACCGGTGGCAATGATCAATGCATCGCAGGTATAAGTGCCACTATCGCCCTTCAGTGTGAAGGGGCGCTGTTGCAACTCGGCGGTGTGGATGTGGTCGTAGACGATCTCGGTGTCGAAACGCTCGGCGTGCTGCTGCATGCGGGTCATCAGCGCCGGGCCGGTAAGGCCTTCGACGTCGCCCGGCCAGTTGTCGACTTCGGTGGTGGTGGTCAGCTGGCCGCCTGGCTGGATGCCGGTGATCACCACTGGCTTGAGATTGGCGCGTGCGGCGTACACGGCGGCGGTATAGCCGGCCGGACCGGAGCCCAGGATGATGAGGCGCGAATGCTTGACTTCACTCATAAAAAGACTCCATAAGCCTTTGTCACATAAGAAAATGCGTGCTCCAATGGAGCCGCCTGAAGAGTTCTGCCGGCTATGCTACACCTATCCGCAAAAGGCCGGCAAAACCCCGGGGCCGGGATCAGCCACGCACGGATTGCCGCTGATTTCGGGTGTGATTTTTCAGAGTTTCCCTAAAGCCGTACAATAGGCGCGTTTTGACCAAGACAGCTTCTAAAGCACCAGCCGTGCGCAGGAAAAATAGCGATTTGAAGGATTCGACCACCGCGAGCCATGCCGCCGCATGGCGTCAGCAACTGCATTCCCGCCTGAAGGAAGGGGTCCTGATCGCGCTGGGCGCGCTCTGCCTCTACTTGTGGATGGCTCTGCTCACCTATGACCCGGCCGATCCGAGCTGGAGTCACTCGAGCCAGGTTGACCAGGTGCAGAATGCCGCCGGTCGGCTCGGTGCGGTATCCGCCGATATCCTGTTCATGACGCTCGGCTACTTCGCCTACCTCTTTCCGCTGTTGCTGGGCATCAAGACCTGGCAGGTATTCCGCCGCCGCAACCTGCCGTGGGAATGGAACACCTGGCTGTTTTCCTGGCGCCTGGTCGGGCTGATCTTCCTGATCCTGGCCGGCTCGGCACTGGCCTACATCCATTTCCACGCCAGCGGCCACATGCCGGCCAGCGCCTCGGCCGGCGGCGCCATCGGCCAGAGCCTGGGCCGCGTCGCGGTGGATGCGCTGAACGTGCAGGGCAGCACGCTGGTGTTCTTCGCCCTGTTCCTCTTCGGCCTGACGGTGTTCGCCGACCTCTCCTGGTTCAAGGTGATGGATGTCACCGGCAAGATCACCCTGGACTTCTTCGAACTGATCCAGAACGCCTTCAATCGCTGGATGGGCGCGCGCGCCGAGCGCAAGCAACTGGTCGCGCAACTGCGCGAGGTCGACGAGCGCGTCGCCGAGGTGGTGGCGCCGAGCGTGCCGGACCGCCGCGAACAGTCCAAGGCCAAGGAGCGCCTGCTGGAACGCGAAGAGGCCCTGGCCAAGCACATGAGCGAGCGGGAGAAGCGCCCGCCGCCGAAGATCGATCCGCCACCGCCGCCGAAGGCCCCGGAGCCGAGCAAGCGCGTGCTGAAAGAGAAGCAGGCGCCGCTGTTCGTCGATACGGCGGTGGAGGGCACCCTGCCGCCGCTGTCGCTGCTCGATCCGGCGGAAGTGAAGCAGAAGAGCTACTCGCCCGAGTCGCTGGAGGCGATGTCGCGCCTGCTGGAGATCAAGCTGAAGGAGTTCGGCGTCGAGGTCAGCGTGGATTCGGTGCATCCGGGCCCCGTGATCACCCGTTTCGAGATCCAGCCCGCGGCGGGGGTCAAGGTCAGCCGCATTTCCAACCTGGCCAAGGACCTGGCGCGCTCGCTGGCGGTGATCAGCGTGCGGGTGGTGGAAGTGATTCCCGGCAAGACCACCGTCGGCATCGAGATTCCCAACGAAGACCGGCAGATGGTGCGCTTCTCCGAAGTGCTGTCGTCGCCGGAGTACGACGAGCACAAGTCCACCGTGCCGCTGGCCCTGGGCCACGACATCGGCGGTCGGCCGATCATCACCGACCTGGCGAAGATGCCGCACCTGCTGGTGGCCGGTACCACCGGCTCCGGTAAGTCGGTGGGGGTCAACGCCATGCTCCTGTCGATCCTGTTCAAGTCCACGCCGAGCGAGGCGCGACTGATCATGATCGACCCGAAGATGCTCGAACTGTCGATCTACGAAGGGATCCCGCACCTGCTCTGCCCGGTGGTCACCGACATGAAGGAAGCCGCCAACGCCCTGCGCTGGAGCGTGGCGGAGATGGAGCGGCGCTACCGCCTGATGGCGGCCATGGGTGTGCGCAACCTGGCTGGCTTCAACCGCAAGGTGAAGGACGCCGAGGAGGCTGGCACGCCGCTGACCGACCCGCTGTTCCGTCGCGAAAGCCCGGACGACGAGCCGCCGCAGCTGAGCACCCTGCCGACCATCGTGGTGGTGGTCGACGAATTCGCCGACATGATGATGATCGTCGGCAAGAAGGTCGAGGAGCTTATCGCCCGTATCGCGCAGAAGGCGCGGGCGGCCGGTATCCACCTGATCCTGGCGACCCAGCGGCCGTCGGTGGACGTGATCACCGGCCTGATCAAGGCCAACATCCCGACCCGGATCGCCTTCCAGGTCTCCAGCAAGATCGACTCGCGCACCATCCTCGACCAGGGTGGCGCCGAACAACTTCTCGGCCACGGCGACATGCTCTACCTGCCGCCGGGCACAGGCCTGCCGATTCGCGTGCACGGCGCCTTCGTTTCCGACGACGAGGTGCACCGGGTGGTCGAGGCCTGGAAGCTGCGCGGCGCGCCCGACTACATCGAGGACATCCTCGCTGGCGTCGACGAAGGCGGCAGCGGTGGCGGTTCCTTCGATGGCGGCGACGGCTCCGGCGAAGGCAGCGAGGACGACCCGCTCTACGACGAGGCGGTACGTTTCGTCACCGAGAGTCGCCGGGCATCGATCTCCGCCGTGCAACGCAAGCTGAAGATCGGCTACAACCGCGCCGCGCGGATGATCGAGGCGATGGAGATGGCCGGCGTGGTCACCCCGATGAATACCAACGGCTCCCGCGAAGTCATCGCGCCGGCGCCGGTTCGTGATTGAACCCGACAGGTTTTAGAGGATTCCGATGCGACTGATCCGCACGTTGTTCGTTGCCGCCCTGGCCATGGGCGCTTCGCTGGCCCATGCCGACGACAGCGCCGCTGTCCAGCGCCTGACCGGCCTGCTGAACAAGGCCCAGACCCTGACCGCGCGTTTTTCCCAACTGACCCTGGACGGTAGCGGCACGCGCCTGCAGGAAACCGCCGGCCAACTGAGCCTGAAGCGGCCGGGACTGTTCCGCTGGCATACCGATGCGCCGAACGAGCAATTGCTCATTTCCAACGGCGAGAAGGTCTGGCTGTACGACCCGGACCTGGAGCAGGTGACCATCCAGAAGCTCGATCAGCGCCTGACCCAGACGCCGGCGCTGCTGCTCTCCGGCGACATCTCGAAGATCAGCGAAAGCTTCGCCATCACCTACAAGGAAGGCGGCAACGTAGTCGATTTCGTGCTCAAGCCGAAGACCAAGGACACCCTCTTCGACACCTTGCGCCTGTCGTTCCGCAGCGGCAAGGTGAACGACATGCAGATGATCGATGGCGTCGGCCAGCGCACCAACATCCTGTTCTTCGACGTGAAGATGAACGAGGCGCTGGATGCCAAGCAATTCACCTTCGACGTTCCGCCGGGCGTCGACGTGATCCAGGAGTAAGCGCAAGCCGTGGATCTGTTCCGCAGCGAGCCCGTCGCGCAGCCCCTGGCGGCACGGCTGAGGCCCGCAAACCTGGACGAGTACGTGGGGCAGGAACACCTGCTGGCCCGCGGCAAGCCCTTGCGCGAGGCGCTGGAGCAGGGCGCGCTGCACTCGATGATCTTCTGGGGCCCGCCGGGAGTCGGCAAGACCACCCTGGCGCGGCTGCTGGCGCAGGTGTCGGACGCCCATTTCGAGACCATTTCCGCGGTGCTGTCCGGGGTCAAGGAGATCCGCCAGGCGGTCGAGGTGGCCAAGCAGCACGCGGCGCAATACGGGCGCCGGACCATCCTGTTCGTCGATGAGGTGCACCGCTTCAACAAGAGCCAGCAGGATGCCTTCCTGCCCTATGTGGAAGACGGCACGCTGATCTTCATTGGCGCGACCACCGAGAACCCGTCCTTCGAGTTGAACAATGCGCTGCTTTCGCGGGCTCGCGTGTATGTCCTCAAGAGCCTCGACGAAGCCGCCCTGCGCAAGCTGGTGGGCCGTGCGCTGAACGAGGACAAGGGCCTCGGCAAGCGCAAGCTGAGGCTGCCGGAGGAGAGCTTCCAGGTTCTCCTGGCCGCCGCCGACGGCGATGGGCGGCGCCTGCTGAACCTGCTGGAGAACGCTGCCGACCTCGCCGAGGACGGCAGCGAGATCAGCCCCGAGCTGCTGCAGAATCTGCTCGGCGATACCCGCCGACGTTTCGACAAGGGCGGCGAGGCGTTCTACGACCAGATCAGCGCGCTGCACAAGTCGGTGCGCGGCTCCAATCCCGACGCGGCACTCTATTGGTTCGCGCGTATGCTCGACGGCGGCTGCGATCCCCTGTACATCGCCCGGCGGGTGGTGCGCATGGCCAGCGAGGAGGTTGGCAACGCCGATCCTCGCGCCCTCGGCCTATGCCTGTCGGCCTGGGACGTGCAGGAGCGCCTGGGCAGCCCCGAAGGCGAGCTGGCGGTGGCCCAGGCCATCGTCTACCTGGCCTGTGCGCCGAAGAGCAATGCGGTGTATAGCGCGTTCAACGCGGCGATGCGCGACGTCGCCGAAAGCGGCTCGCGGGAAGTGCCATTGCACTTGCGCAACGCGCCGACCAAATTGATGAAGAGCCTTGGCTATGGCGAGGAATACCGCTACGCCCACGACGAGCCGGATGCCTATGCCGCCGGAGAGGATTATTTCCCCGAGGATCTGGAGCCGCGGCGTTACTATCAACCGGTGCCGAGGGGCCTTGAACTGAAGATCCGCGACAAGCTGGAACACCTGGCCGAGCTGGATCGCACCAGTCCCCGCCAACGCAGAAAATCCTGAGCGGTATGGGCTCGGCGGAGCTAGCCAGGCTTCCGCGACGGCGTCGATGACGTCGCCGGGGCCGGCGAAGCGCCAGCCGGGCCACGAACCGCCGATAACCGACACGAGACGAGAAAAGAGCATGCTCGATCCCAAACTGGTACGCACCCAGCCGCAAGAAGTGGCTGCCCGCCTGGCCACCCGTGGCTTCCAACTGGATGTCGCACGCATCGAAGCGCTGGAAGAGCAGCGCAAGTCGGTACAGACCCGTACCGAGCAGCTGCAAGCCGAGCGCAACGCGCGTTCCAAGGCGATCGGCCAGGCCAAGCAGCGTGGCGAGGACATCGCGCCGCTGCTGGCCGATGTCGATCGCATGGGCTCCGAGCTGGAGGAAGGCAAGCGCCAGCTGGACGCCATCCAGGGCGAACTGGATGCCATGCTGCTGGGCATTCCCAACCTGCCGCACGAGTCGGTGCCGGTCGGTGCCGACGAGGACGCCAACGTCGAAGTGCGTCGCTGGGGCACGCCGAAGACCTTCGATTTCGAGGTCAAGGACCATGTCGCCCTCGGTGAACGGCACGGCTGGCTGGATTTCGAGACCGCTGCCAAGCTTTCCGGCGCGCGCTTCGCCCTCATGCGCGGCCCGATCGCCCGCCTGCATCGCGCCCTGGCGCAGTTCATGATCAACCTGCATACCGCCGAGCATGGCTACGAGGAGGCCTACACCCCCTATCTCGTCCAGGCTCCGGCGCTGCAGGGCACCGGCCAGTTGCCGAAGTTCGAGGAGGACCTGTTCAAGATCGGCCGCGACGGCGAAGCCGACCTCTACCTGATCCCGACCGCCGAGGTTTCGCTGACCAACATCGTCTCCGGGCAGATCCTCGACGCCAAGCAATTGCCGCTGAAGTTCGTCGCCCATACCCCGTGCTTCCGCAGCGAGGCCGGCGCCTCCGGGCGCGATACCCGTGGCATGATCCGCCAGCACCAGTTCGACAAGGTGGAGATGGTGCAGATCGTCGATCCGGCCACCTCCTACGAGGCGCTGGAAGGCCTGACCGCCAACGCCGAGCGCGTCCTGCAACTGCTCGAGCTGCCGTATCGGGTGCTGGCGCTGTGCACCGGCGACATGGGCTTCGGTGCGACCAAGACCTACGACCTGGAAGTCTGGGTTCCCAGCCAGGACAAGTACCGCGAGATTTCCTCCTGCTCCAACTGCGGCGACTTCCAGGCCCGGCGCATGCAGGCCCGCTACCGCAATCCGGAAACCGGCAAGCCCGAGCTGGTGCACACCCTCAACGGCTCCGGCCTGGCCGTCGGCCGTACCCTGGTGGCGGTACTGGAGAACTACCAGCAGGCGGACGGCTCGATCCGTGTGCCGGAAGTCCTCAAGCCCTACATGGCTGGCATCGAGGTGATCGGCTGACATGGATTTCCTGCCGCTGTTCCACTCCTTGCAAGGGCGCCTCGCGCTGGTGGTCGGTGGCGGCGAAGTCGCCCTGCGCAAGGCGCGCCTGTTGGCCGACGCCGGCGCGCGCCTGCGCGTGGTCGCGCCGCAGATCCACATCGAACTGCGGCATCTGGTGGAGCAGGGCGGCGGCGAGCTGCTCGAACGCGACTACCAGGACGGCGACCAGCCCGGCTGCGTCCTGATCATCGCCGCCACCGACGACGAACCGCTGAACGCCGAGGTGTCGCGAGCGGCCAATGCGCGCGGGATACCGGTCAACGTGGTGGACGCGCCGGCCCTGTGCAGCGTGATCTTCCCGGCCATCGTCGACCGTTCGCCGCTGGTGGTGGCGGTCTCCAGCGGCGGCGATGCGCCCGTGCTGGCGCGGCTGATCCGGGCCAAACTGGAAACCTGGATTCCCTCGACCTACGGGCAACTGGCCGGACTCGCCAGCCGCTTCCGCCACCGGGTCAAGGAATTGCTACCCGACCTGCAGCAGCGCCGGGTGTTCTGGGAAAACCTGTTCCAGGGCGAGATCGCCGAGCGTGTCCTGGCCGGCCGTCCGGCGGAAGCCGAGCGTCTCCTGGAGGAGCACCTGGCCGGCGGCCTCGCGCACATAGCCACGGGCGAGGTATATCTGGTCGGGGCCGGGCCGGGGGATCCGGACCTGCTGACGTTCCGTGCCCTGCGCCTGATGCAGCAGGCCGACGTGGTGCTCTACGATCGCCTGGTGGCGCCGTCGATCCTCGAATTATGCCGCCGCGATGCCGAACGCCTGTACGTCGGCAAGCGCCGCGCCGAACATGCGGTGCCGCAGGATCGGATCAACCGCCTGCTGGTGGAGCTGGCCAGCCAGGGCAAGCGCGTGCTGCGCCTGAAGGGTGGCGACCCGTTCATCTTCGGCCGCGGCGGTGAGGAAATCGACGAACTGGCTGCCCACGGCATACCTTTCCAGGTCGTGCCGGGAATCACCGCGGCCAGCGGCTGCGCGGCCTACGCCGGGATTCCACTGACTCATCGCGATCATGCGCAATCGGTTCGTTTCGTCACCGGTCATCTGAAGGACGGCACCACCGACCTGCCGTGGCAGGACCTGGTAGCGCCTGGCCAGACCCTGGTGTTCTACATGGGCCTGGTGGGATTGCCGGTGATCTGCGAGCAACTGGTCGCCCACGGTCGCTCCGCACAGACCCCGGCGGCGCTGATCCAGCAGGGGACCACCGCCCAGCAGCGGGTATTCACCGGAACCCTGGAAAACCTGCCGCAACTGGTGGCTGAGCACGAAGTGCATGCGCCGACCCTGGTGATCGTCGGCGAAGTCGTGCAACTGCGCGACAAGCTGGCCTGGTTCGAAGGCGCCCGCGAGGATGCCTGAGCCTTCAGCCTTCTCCCCAGATGCCCTTGCCGGGAAGTCGTTCCCGGCCTGGCGCGCGCGCCAGGTCGAGACGCGGGCCCAGCGGTACTATCCCGGTCGGGTTGATGGTGCGGTGGCTGGCGTAGTAGTGCCCCTTGATATGTTCGAAGTCCACTGTCTCGCCGATGCCCGGGCGTTGGTACAGCTCGCGCAACCAGCCGGAGAGATTCGGGTAGTCTTCGATGCGCCGCAGGTTGCACTTGAAGTGTCCGTGGTACACCGCATCGAAGCGCACCAGGGTGGTGAACAGGCGGATATCGGCCTCGGTCAGGTATTCGCCGGCCAGGTAGCGGCGTTCGCCGAGCAAGCCTTCCAGGTAGTCCAGCTCCTCGAACAACTGGACGAAGGCCTCCTCGTAGGCGTCCTGGCGAGTGGCGAAGCCAGCACGGTACACGCCGTTGTTGACCGCAGGATAGATGCGTCCGTTGAGGCGTTCGATCTCCTCGCGCAGCGGCTCCGGGTAGAAGTCCAGCGCGTTGGCGCCGATGGCGTCGAAGGCGCTGTTGAAGATGCGGACGATATCGGCTGATTCGTTGTTGACGATCTTCTGCGCCCGCTTGTCCCACAGCAGCGGCACCGTGACCCGGCCGCTGTAGTGCGGGTCGTCGCGGGTATAGCGCTGGTGCAGAAAGGCCAGGCCGTCGAGGCGATCGCCAGTGGAGCCGTGGGCGGGGTCGAAGGTCCAGCCGTTCTCGCGCATCAGCCAACTGACCACCGAAACATCCACCAGCGACTCCAGCCCCTTCAGCTTGCGCACGATCAGGGTCCGATGGGCCCAGGGGCAGGCCAGCGAGACATAGAGATGGTAGCGCCCGCCCTCGGCGGGGAACGCCGGCTCGCCCAGCCAATGGCGGCGCTGGGCGTTTTCGCGCTGGAAGCGGCCGTCTTTCTGTGTGTCATACCACTGGTCGTGCCAGCGGCCATCGATCAACTGTCCCATGAGCGGGTTCCTCCATACGTCGTTGGAGGAACAGTCTAGTGTCGGTTGATCGATAAATTTATATAAATAAAGGGCTATTCGTATCGATCAGATCGATTCGTTTCGGGTCGCCCAGTAGTGTGCGGCTTCCTTGAAGGCTTCTTCGCGATTCTTGCCAAGGGCCCGTAGCGCCAGGGCCATGCTGGAGAGCACCGCCAGGTGGCCATAGGCGTCGCCTTCGCGGCCGTCCCAGACGGCCCGAAGGAAACCCGGGTCGAGCTGTTCCGGCTTCATGTGCCGGTGCGTCGACAATGCCGGCCATTCCTCGTCCCAGGCTTCGCCCTGGTCGCAACCATACAGGTGGGCGACGACGTCCGGGTTGACTTCGACCTCGCCGCCTTCGCCCTTGATGACGATGGCCCGGTCGCCGAGCAGGCGGCTGGCCTCGCGGTGGGTTTCCTGGTAACCGGGGTGGAAGATGCTCTGCAGGATGCAATCCGCATTCAGGGGGTTGAGCAGGCGAACCAGCGAATGGATCGGCGAGCGCAGACCGAGGGTATTGCGCAGATCGATCATACGTTGCAGCACCGGCATCCAGGCGCCGAGCGGAATGAACGCCAGGTGGCCGCGCTCCAGGGCCTGTTCTACCTGCAGCCAGTCGTGGCAGAGCGGGATCTCCAGCGCCGCCAGCAACTGTTCGCTGTACAGGCGTCCGGCGGTATGCGCGCCGCCGCCGTGCATGAGGATGCGCACGCCATGGCCGGCCAGGCACTTGGCGGCCAGCAGGTACCAGGGCAGGTGGCGCTTCTTGCCGGCGTAACTGGGCCAGTCGAGGTCGACGCGCAAGGACGGGACTTGCAGGCGCTCGCGCACCGCCTCGGTGAAACCGGCCAGTTCCTCGCTGCTTTCCTCCTTGTGCCGCAGGAGCATGAGGAAGGCGCCCAACTGGGTGTCCTCGACCCTGCCGTCGAGGATCATGCCGAGGGCCTCGCGGGCTTCCTCCCGGGTCAGGCTGCGCGCTCCGCGCTTGCCTTTGCCGAGGATGCGGACGAACTGGGCGAACGGATGTTCGGCGGGAGTCGAGAGAGTCATAGACAGTTGCTCGGTTTCGGCAGGCCGGCCAGCTTCGCGCCAAGCTTGGCCGGGGCGCCCTTGAACAGGTGGTTGAGGTGCAGGCTGTTGCCCTTGTCCGGACCCAGTCGCTGGGCGACGTACTTGATCAGCGGGCGGTTGGCCGGAGACAGCTGGAACTTCGCATAGAACTCGCGGAGCAGTTGGAGAATCTCCCAGTGCTCGGCGGTCAGGGCCAGCTCCTCGCGGGCGGCCAGGGCTTCCGCCACCGGCTCCGACCAATCGTCGAGAGCGGCGAGGTAGCCGTCCTTGTCCAGCCGGATTTCCCGGCCTTCCAGCGTAAGGAGCGTCATAGCCAACTGTTGACCTTGTCGAAGCGGGTGGCGAGTTCGACGAAGCCGGGGTAGTCCACCGCCACCAGGCGAGCGGGGACGTCCTCGATACCGCGCGCCTGGAGGTCTTCCAGCAGGGCGAACAGTTCGATTTCCGCCGGCATCAGTTCCAGGGCCTGGCAGGCGTGGCTGCCGGCCAGCAAGGCGTGCACGGCGTCGCCGCAGAGCAGCAGGCCGTCGCCGGGGTTGAGCAGGTACAGGCAACTGCCCAGGCGGCCGTCATTGAACGGCGAGCGGGACAGTACGTGGAGGGTCGTGGCCATCAGAGGGTAATCACCTGGTCGTAGCGTTGCAGCAGGTCGCGCAGGGCCTGGTCGTCGAGCACCTCGACCGCGAGGGCCAGGCGCTCTTCAGCCAGGCCACGCTCGCGCAGGCTGCGGGCCGAGACGTAGAGGTCGTCCACGCCGAACATCGGCAGGGCCTGCAGGTTGGCCTGCAGGTCCTTCTGCTGCAGGTGCGCAGGATGCTGGCCGGGAGCCAGCTGGAACGCGCCGTCGTCGAGGAACAGCATGCCGACCGGTAGATCGAAGGCGCCGCCGGCCAGGGCTATGTCCAGCGCCTCGCGGGCGCTCGGGCCGGACCAGGGCGACTGGCGGCTGATGATCAGCAGCGACTGGCTCATCGGTCGCCTCCGAAGCAGACCAGGCGGTCCGCGCTTTGCGCCGCCTCGTGCAACTGGCCGAGTCCGGACAGTTCCC
The DNA here is from genome assembly GCF_001810205.1 of Pseudomonas sp. HMSC076A11. NCBI lineage: Bacteria > Pseudomonadati > Pseudomonadota > Gammaproteobacteria > Pseudomonadales > Pseudomonadaceae > Pseudomonas > Pseudomonas sp. HMSC076A11. The sequence goes on from NZ_KV800311.1 coordinate 89,374, forward strand.
ATGGTGCGCCAAGGTTGGCGCCGGGACGGCCGTAGCGTTCGGCTTCCTCGGCGTTCAGCACGCCGCGGCGAAGGGCGGCGGCGATGCAGACCACGGCGTCCAGGCCGTTGCGCTCGACCAACTCGCGCCAGGCGGCGGGCAGGTCGAACTCGTCCTGGCCGCTCACGACGTTGGCCGAGGCGCTGTGCACGCCGTCCTGGTAGAAGAACAGGCGGACGATTTCGTGTCCGCCGGCCAGCGCGGCTTCGCTGAAGCGCAGCGCGCGGCGGGCGGCGGGGGAGTGGGGAGGGTCGAATAGGGCGATGGCGAATTTCATGCTGCGATACGCGAAGGATTTCTTCGAATGATAAACCAATGCCTGTGTTTTGCCGGTCCGCAAATGAAAAAGCCCGTCGCGGGGACGGGCTTTTTCGGAGGCGCTTTCTATCAGTCGTCGCCGCCGGCGATGCCGAAGATCTGCAACAGGCTGATGAACAGGTTGTAGATCGACACGTACAGGCTGATGGTGGCCATGATGTAGTTGCGTTCGCCGCCGTGGATGATCGCGCTGGTCTGGTAGAGGATCATCGCCGAGGAGAACAGGACGAAGCCGGCGCTGATCGCCAGTTGCAGGCCGCTGATCTGGAAGAACAGCGATACCAGCACGGCGCCCAGCAGGACGAAGAAGCCGGCGGTGATGAAGCCGGACAGGAAGCTCATGTCCTTGCGGGTGGTCAGCACATAGGCGGACAGGCCGAAGAACACCAGGGCGGTCATGGCGAACGCCGAAGTGATGACGCTGCCGCCGTTGGGCAGGCCGAGGTACATGTTGAGGATCGGGCCGAGCGTGTAGCCCATGAAGCCGGTCAGGGCGAAGGTGCTGACCAGCCCCCAGGCGCTGTTGCGCAGCTTCACGGTAAGGAAGAACAGGCCGTAGAAGCCAATCAGCACCACGAACACGTTCGGATAGGGCAGGCGCATCTGCTGCGAAACGTAGGCCACCAGGCCGCTGAAGGCCAGGGTGAGTGCCAGCAGGCCGTAGGTATTGCGCAGAACGCCGCTGACTTCACGCTGTTCCGCGACGGCGGAGTTCAGCTGATATTGCTGTTCTTGCATGGTGTGGGTACTCCTTAACGGGAACGGGTCCATGACGTACTGATGGGCATGATAGCAAAGCCTCTGCCAGGGCCAATCGATAGAGTTTGACAGTGTGTTGCTATCCGGTACTATGGCGCCCCGCGATGCGGAGGTGTGGCCGAGTGGTTTAAGGCAACGGTCTTGAAAACCGTCGAAGGGGAGACTCTTCCGTGAGTTCGAATCTCACCGCCTCCGCCATATCCGCGTACTGAAAAGCCCCGCTGAGCGGGGCTTTTGCATTTTCGGGGCGCCGCTCTTCCGCACTTCCGGGTCGTTTCCGCAGCCTGCCCGGCGTCGATTCGATGACTCTCCGATTTCGTCGGGTAATGGCTTCAGATCACGAAGAAGCCGTGGGTTCCGTCGCGACCGAGTTGCTCCACCAGGCCGAACTCCCAGTCCAGGTAGCCCTGCATCGCTTCGCGCGGATTGTCGGTACCTTCGTAGGGGCGGCGGTAGCGGTCGATGCGCGGCGACGCCAACAGGCTTTCGCCGTCTTCCGTCGGCAGGCCCGCGGCGACCCAGGCGCTGGTGCCGCCGTCGAGAAGGAACACCGGCTTGCCGCTGAGTGCCTGGACTTCCGCCACGGCGAAGCGTGCCAGCAGGCTGCTGCCGCAGGTGAGTACGTAGCGCTCGGCCGTGCCCAGCCGTTCCAGTGCCTGCTTCAACTGGCTGCGCAATACCCAGGCGGCGCCGGGGATGTGGCGTTTCGCATAGTTGGCGCTGGCGGTGAAGTCGAGCACCCGGGTGCCCGGTTCGCCCAGCCAGTCGGCGAGGGTGGTCGGGTCGATGGTGTCGGCCCGGGGTTGCCTCGGCAGCGGCGCGCTCCAGGCGCCCCTCTCGCTGAAGTCGGCGTCGGAGAGTCCGTCCAGTACCGCGACCTGCCAGCCCATCTGGGCCAGCCAGGAGGCGCTCATGTTGGCGCGTACGCCATCGTCGTCCACCAGTACCAGGCGCGCGCCGCGCACGCTGGCGACATGGTCGGTTTCCTGAACCAGCTGGCCTCCGGGCGTGGAGCGGGAGCCAGGCAGGTGACCGGCTTCGTATTCCTCGGGCGTGCGTACGTCGAGCAGGTAGGTGGTGCGGTCGTGCTCGTCCTGCCATTGGGCCAGACCGGCCAGGTCGAGGCGTTCGACGCCGGCGCGGTCGGCGACGGCACGGGCGCGCTGGGCGGCGGCCTTGCGAGTGTCCTGGGAGATCGCACCGAAGCGTCGCGTCTGGCCGTGTTCCAGTTGCTGACCGGCCAGCGTCCAGCCGATGGTGCCGTTGCGTAATGCCGCCACCGGGTTGGGGATGCCGGCGTTGAGCAGCGACTGGGTACCGATGATGCTACGAGTGCGCCCGGCACAGTTGACTATCACCCGGGTGCGCGGGTCCGGCGCCAGTTCGGCGACGCGCAGCACCAGTTCGGCGCCGGGCACGCTGATGCCGCCGGGGATACTCATGGTCTGGTATTCGTCGAAACGACGGGCATCCAGGATCACCGCGTCGGCCCTGGCGTCGAGCAAAGCCTGTACTTCCTCCGCGGCCAGCGATGGCGTGTGGCGCTCGGCCTCCACCAGTTCGCCGAAGGCCTTGCTCGGCACGTTCACATCCCTGAACAGCTCGCCGCCGGCGTTGCGCCAACCGGACAGGCCGCCATCGAGCAAGGCCACGTCGCTGTAGCCGAGGTCGTGGAGGCGTTGCGCGGCGACCGGCGCCAGGCCTTCGCCGTCGTCGTAGACGGTAATCGGCGTGTCGCGGCGCGGCACCCGGGCATGGATCTCCAGTTCCAGCCTGGACAGCGGCAGGTTGGCGGCGAACAGGGGATGGGTCTGGGCGAACGGGTCCTCCTCGCGCACGTCGAGCAGCGCCAGCTCCCGGCGGGCGAGGAGAGCGGCGCGGATATCGTGGAAGGTGCGTACGGCGATCTGGCTCATGCGGGGTTCTCTTTCGACAGGTCCCAGATATTGGGCAAGCGGCTGTTGGAATAGCCGGAAATGAAGGGTTTTTCCTCACCTTCGGCGCTGAACACGGCACGCCGTACCGCACCGATATTGGCGCCGTAGACGTGGATACTGATGGATGTGCGGTCGCTGAAGGCGTTGCTCACCTGGTGCACGTCGCCAATGCGTGGCGACAGCGCTTCGACCTCGCCGGGCTCCAGGCGTCGACGGGCTCCGCTGGGATGCGGACGCCCCCCCGCATCGAAGGCGTACGGCTGCGAGTATTCGGCCCCGCGGAGCATGCCGATCAGGCCCCAGACCCGATGATCGTGTACCGGTGTGATCTGGCCCGGCCCCCAGACGAAGCTGACCACCGAGAAGCGCTGCCGTGAGTCGACATGCAGCAGGTACTGTTGGTAGCGCTGTGGATCGGGGCGGGCGCAGTCTTCCGGCAGCCAGTCGTCCTGGCGCACCAGCTCGGCCAGCAGGGGGTGGGCTTGGGCGAGCAGGGTGGATTCGTCGGGACGGCTGTCGAGCAGTGTCGCCAGCTCGCCGATGAACTGGCGCAGGCGGTCGAGGCGCAGGATGGATGACATGCGGGGATTCACTCCGGGAAGTTCTGGCGGTACGGTAGCAAACGCTTTTTTATTCCTGAAATGCATTTTGAATCTAAGCTAATATGCGAGAAATGCAATTGGTGCCGGCCCCATGAAAATCGATGACATCGACGCCTTCGTCGCGGTGATCCGCAACGCTTCCCTGAGCCAGGCCGCCGAGAGCCTGGGCCTGACCCAGTCTGCGATCACCCGGCGGGTACAGAGCCTGGAGGAGTCCCTCGGAGTGGCATTGCTGGACCGCAATACCAAGCCGCTCAAACCCACCGCCAGCGGACTGCGGGTCTACGAACAGTGCCGGCGGGTGCTGCGCGAGGTGGATGGCCTGCGTGAACTGGTGGCCGGTGACGCCACACCAAGTGGCGTGCTGCGCCTGGGCGTGCCGCAGAGTATCGGCGAGGTGGTGTTGCTGGATGCCCTTCGGCGGCTGGCCGACGAGTACCCGGAGCTGCGCGCGCAGGTCGGCACTGGCTGGGGCAGCCATTTGCTGGCGCGCCTGGAGAATGCCGAACTGGACGCGGCAGTGGTGTTGTTTCCGCCAAGCAAGGTGTTCCCCGAAGAACTCGGCGCCACGCCCCTAGGGCGCATGGAACTCTGCGTGGTGGTCGCCCGCGACAGTGCCATCCAGGCGCGACGCCTGCTCGATTGCTACCACCATGGCTGGGTGCTCAACCCCGATGGCTGCGGCTTCCGTGCCGGCCTGCAACGGGCCCTGGCCGATCAGGGCCTGGGCCTGCAACTGAACCTCGAGACTTTCGGCAGCGAGCTGCAACTGGGCCTGGTCGCCGCGGGCCGGGGTCTCGGCCTGGTGCCGGCGCCGGCCCTGGCGCGTAGCCGCTACCGCGATCAGTTGCAGGTGCTGCAACTGGAGGATTTCCAGCCGCTGATCCAGCTCTGGCTGGTGCGTCCGCGCCTGCTGGGCAATCTGGAGACGCCGGCACGGCTGTTCGGCAGGGCGGTGGCCGAGGGGGTGGATATGCAAGCCGGTTGAGTAGCGGCGCCGGGAGATCCCCGGGAGACGGGAGCGTGAATGAGAAGGGGCTGCAGTCGGGATCAACATTCCCCTGCGAGCCCCTTTTCGCTTCAGAGGGAAGAGGGAGCGAGGGCGGCTACGCATAGTGTCCGCCTTGGGAAACGCAAAGACGGAAAAGCTAAATATGCGCGTTTAGCATATTAAGATATGAAAAAAATGAATTTCCATCATGTAGTTTCAGCCTGTAGCTTCTAAGAAAAGCACCCATGCAGATGTTTTTCTTATAACGACAGCCGCCAACCTTATCAGTCGAGCGGCCCAGGCGAGGGCAACAGCGTGAGCGTGGAAATTCTCGGCATGATCACCGCCACACCGAGTTCCGAGGTGGACCAGCCGTTGGGGGAGGCTGTGGACGCCGGTTTCGTCCGGCGTTTCGCCCAGGCCCATGAGGACGCCGGCTTCGACCGGGTGCTGGTGGGGTATTTCAGCAATGCCGCCGAGGGCGCGGTGGTCAGTTCCTTCGTCGCCGCTGCCACCCGGCGCCTTGGCGTTCTCCTGGCCTATCGCCCGGGGGTGATTGCAGCGCCGCTGGCGGCACGCCAACTGGCTACCCTGGATCAGTTCAGCGAGGGCCGCCTGGCCCTGAACGTAGTCAGTGGTGGTAACGACGAGGACCTCGCGCGCGATGGCGACTACCTCGACCATGACCGCCGCTACGCCCGTACCGACGAATACCTGCAAGCCCTGCGTGCTATCTGGACCGCCACGGGACCGGTGGATTTCGACGGCGAGTTCTACCGCTTCCAGGGCGCCTCGCCAGCGGTGCGCCCGCGCCAGTCGCCGCACATACCGATCTATTTCAGTGGCTCCTCCGACGCAGCCATCGAGGTCGCCGCCAGGCACGCCGACACCTACATGCTCTGGGGCGAGCCGCTGGCCGCGGTCGACGGGCATATCCGCCGAGTGCGCGCCGCCGCCAAGGCCCAGGGACGCGATCCGCGCTTCTCGGTGTCATTCCGGCCGATCGTCGCGGATACCGAGGAGGCCGCCTGGAAGCGTGCCGCCGAGGTGCTCGAACAGGTCCGCGAGAACCGTGCGCGCCTCGGTCTGCCGCTGCGCGACCACCAGCCGCAGAACGTCGGTTCGCAGCGCCTGCTGGCCGCCGCCGAGCAGGGCGAGGTGCTCGACAGCCGTTTGTGGACCGGCGTGGCCCGGCTGACCGGGGCGCGCTGGAACTCCACCGCCCTGGTAGGCACCCCCGAGCAGGTTGCCGCTGCGCTTGGCGAGTACTACCGGCTGGGCGTCTCGACCTTCCTGATTCGAGGCTTCGAGCCGCTCGGCGACGCCGTGCGCTACGGCCAGGGCCTGATTCCCGCCATACATGACCATATCGCCCGCCTGCCGCTGTTGCGGCACGCCGGTTGAGGAGCTCCGATGAAACTCAAGCAATACCTGCTAACCAGCTTCGCCACGCTTCTGCTCGGTGCCTCCCTGGCCCAGGCCGCAGAGCTGCCGACGTTGCGTGTGGGCGACCAGAACTACTACAACGTGCGGGCTTCCATGGAGGCCTCGGGAGTTCTCGAAGGCGCGCCTTACCAGGTCGAATGGAAGCATTTCCAGTCCGCCGCGCCGGTGGCCGAAGGGTTGCAGGCCGGAGCGCTGGACCTGGGTTTCCTCGGCGACTCGGGCTTCATCTTCCTCGCCGCCAAGGGCGCGCCGGTGAAGCTGGTCGGCGTCTCGCGGCAGAACCCCGATACCATAGCCCTGCTGGTGCCGAAGGATTCTCCGGTGCGCAGCATTGCCGATCTCAAGGGCAGGAAAGTCGCCTACTGGCCCGGTGCCTGGAGCCAGCAACTGACCTTGCGCGCGCTGGAGAAAGCCGGCCTGCCGAAGGACTACGTGGAGTTCGTCAAGCTGATGCCGATCGACGCCGCCGCCGCCTTGCCGCGCGGCAGCATCGATGCCTTTCCGGTGTGGGAGCCGTATATCTCGCAGCAGATCGTGGTTTCCGGCGCACGGCCGATTCTCACCGCCCGCGACCTGATGCCGGGGCTGTCCAGCATCGCCGCCAACGCTGCTTCCATCGAGCCCAGGCGCGCGCAGATCGCCGACTTCCTCGGCCGCCTGCGCAAGGCACGGGCCTGGGTCGAGGCACACAAGGAGCAGTACGCCGACCTCTGGGCGCAGAAGGCCAATCTCGACCGGGCAGTCTCCCGCCATTGGATCGGCCAGGCCGGCATGAGCGTCGGCCCGGTAGACGCCCAGGCCGCCACCGACTACCAGGAGACCGCGGATTTCCTGCTGCAGACCGGTGCCTTGCCCAAGCCGTTCGACACTTCCACGGTGATCGACACGTCCTTCAACGAAGCCTTCCACTGAGTACGGACCATGAGCATCCAGTTTCTCGGCATGATCGGCCATCGCCTGGCCTCGGAGACCCACGCGCCGGTCGGACCTATCCTCGACAAGCCTTACATCGCCGCTTTCGCACGCGCCCACGAAGAGGCCGGCTTCGATCGAATCCTGGTCGGCTACTGGTCGGACCAGCCGGATGGATTCCTGGTGGCCGCCGCCGCTGGCCTGGCCACTTCCCGGATCGGTCTGCTGCTGGCGCACCGCCCCGGTTTCGTCGCCCCGACCCTGGCCGCGCGCAAGCTGGCGACCCTCGAACACCTCCTCGACGGGCGCCTGGCGGTGCATATCATCAGCGGCGGCAGCGACGCCGACCAGCGCAAGGACGGCGATTATCTCGACCACGACCAGCGCTATGCCCGCAGCGACGAATTCATCGAACTGCTCAAGCGCACCTGGACCAGCACCGAACCCTTCGATTTCCACGGCGCGCACTACCGCGTGGAGCACGCCTTCTCGGCCATCCGTCCGCAGCAGAAACCGCACATTCCGGTGTATTTCGGCGGCTCCTCGGAAGCCGCGCTGAAGGTCGCCGGCAAGCAGGCCGATGTGTTCATGCTCTGGGGCGAACCCCTGGCACAGGCCGCCGAAACCATCTCCGCTGTGCGCGAACAGGCGCGCTCGAATGGTCGCGAAGTGGAATTCAGCCTGTCGTTCCGGCCCATCCTCGGGCGCACGGAGGACGAGGCCTGGGCCAAGGCCGAGGCGATACGCGCAAGCGCCGGCGCGCGCCTGGGCGAGGCCGGCTTCCCCAAGGGCAAGCCGCAGAGCGTCGGCGCCCAGCGTCTGCTCAAGGCGGTGGAGCAGGGCGAGCGCCTCGACGAGCGCCTTTGGACCGGAATCGCCAGGCTGGTCGGTGGCGGGCACAACTCCACCGCCCTGGTTGGTACCGCGGAACAGGTGGCCGACGCCCTGCTCGCCTACTACGACCTGGGCGTGCGCAATATCCTCATTCGCGGTTTCGATCCCCTCGCCGATGCCGTGGAATATGGCCGCGAGCTGATCCCGCTGACCCGCGCCAAAGTCGCCGAGCGCGAGCGCCGGCGCGCCACGGCCTGATCCCATGGCCGTCCTGCAGACTCCCTCGGCGGCGTTCGATGAACGGCTGCCAGAACTGACCCGGCAACTGGCGGAAAGCGCCGATGCCCATGACCGCAGCGGAGATTTTCCCCATGCCAACCTGGCCCTGCTGCGACACCACGGGCTGCTCGCCCTGGCCTTGCCGCCTGCGCTCGGCGGTCCCGGCGCCAGCCTCGGCGAGCTGCGCCGGGTAATCGGCGCGGTGGCTCGCGGCGAACCCTCCACGGCCCTGGTGCTGTGCATGCAGTACCTGCATTTGCGGCGCCTGGCCGATAACCCCGATTGGCCCGGCGCGCTCAAGCGGCGCGTGGCGCGCGAGGTGCTGGAGCAGGGGGCGTTGATCAATAGCCTGCGCGTGGAGCCCGAGCTGGGTTCGCCGTCACGCGGCGGTCTGCCGGGTACGCTGGCGCGGCGTGTCGGCGACGGCTGGCAGCTGTCTGGGCACAAGCTCTACACCACCGGCATTCCCGGCCTGACCTGGCTGGCGGTATGGGCGCGCAGCGACGAGCCGATCCCCCGCGTGGGTACCTGGCTGGTGCGCCGCGACAGCCCAGGCATCCGTATCGTGGAGAGCTGGGACCATCTGGGCATGCGCGCCAGCGGCAGCCACGAGGTGCTCTTCGAAGAGGTGGCGGTGCCTCTGGAAAACGCCATCGGCCTGCATCCCCACGACCAGCCTCCGGCGCCGGACCAGGCCGTGCTGCGCGACTTCGCCCAGGCTAGCGCGGTGTTGCTTGGCGCTCTCTACGACGGTATCGCCGGGAGCGCCCGCGAGTGGCTCGTCGGCTGGCTGCGCGAGCGCGTGCCGGCCAGTCTCGGCGCGCCGTTGGCGAGCCTGCCGAGGATGCAGGAGGCGCTCGGCGGGATCGACGGCCTGCTCCTGCAGAACCGCCTGCTGCTCGATGCCGCGTGCTGCGGACAGTTGCCCGCCAGCGACTCCGGGCTGCTCAAGGTCGCGGTCATCGACAACGCGTTGGCGGTGGTCGAGAAGGCCCTGGAACTGAGCGGCAACCACGGCCTCAGCCGGCACAATCCGCTACAGCGGCACTACCGCGACGTGCTTTGCGGACGTGTCCACACGCCACAGAAAGATAGCGTCTGGAGCGCGGCGGGGAGGGCGGCGCTGAGTCTTTGAAACGTACCTCCCACGATTCTCGACCCTGGCCTTGTCGGCGACCGCACCGGCGGAACGGATAGCCCAGGATAGCCCCGGCTCCGTGCGGAGCTGCCTGGAGATTGCCCATGAAACGACCCCTGTGTGTGCTTGCCGGCCTGCTGGCCGCGACCCTGCTGGCTGGAGCCGCCAGCGCCGCCGACCTCATCAGCCTGCGCCTGGGCGATGTGAAGGGCGACCGCTACGCCGCCCTGCGCGCGTCCGGCGAGCTCGACGACCTGCCGTACAAGCTGGAAATGTCGGCGTTCCCCTCCGGTGCACCGGTGCTCGAGGCGCTCAACGCCGGGGCCCTGGACATAGGCTTTACCGGCGACATCCCGTTCCTCTTCGTCTACGCTGCCGGCGCGCCGCTCAAGGCGGTGGGCGCCTGGCACTTCAACCCGGCGACCGTGGCGCTGGTGGTCGGCAAGGACTCGCCGATCCGTTCGGTGGCCGGCCTCAAGGGCAAGCGCATTGCCGTCAATCGCGGCGGCTGGGGGCATTTCCTCGCCCTTGGCGCGTTGCGTCGCGCCGGCCTCGGACCGCAGGACGTAAGCTTTTCCTTCCTTGGTCCGGTGGACGGCCGTGCCGCCCTGGTGCGTGGCTCGGTAGACGCCTGGGTGCCCTGGGAGCCCTATACCTCCAGCGCCGTGCTGCTCGATCAGGCGCGGGTCATCGACAACGGTGCCGGGATCATGACCGGCTACTCCTATGCCCTGGCCAGCGACGCTGCGATCGCCCGCAAGAAGGCCGCGATCAGCGACCTGCTGACCCGCCTGGCGCGTGCCCAGGCCTGGGCCCTGAGGCATCCGGAGGCGTTCGCCGAGGCCCTGGCCAAGGATCTGAACATGCCGCGCGAAGTCACTCGGCGCTGGGTTGGCGAGGCGCGCATCAGTCCTGTGGTCTTCGGTCCGGAGGTTGCCGCCACCCTGCAGACCGCCGCCGATTTCTTCCATGCCGAAGGCGTGCTGCCGAAGTCGCTGGAGGTCGCCCCGGCGTTCGACTTCAGCCTGTCCGCCGGTGCCGCCGAAGTGGCCCGCCAGTTGCCCGCCGACCTCCGCGTCGGCCAGCGTTGAGGAGTTACGGAATGCGTCAGACCCTGAGCCTGTTCCTGCTTCTCTGCCTGCTCGTCGGCCAGGCCTGTGCCGACGAGCGCGTGACCCTGCGCCTGGCCGACCAGAAGGGCAACATGCGCGCCCAGTTGGAGGCTGCCGGCGCGCTGGACGACCTGACCTACGACATCCGCTGGTTCGAATTCCCCGCCGCCGCCCCCCCTCGCCGAAGCACTCAATGCCGGTGCGGTGGATGCCGGCATCATCGGCGACGCGCCATTGCTCTTCGCCCTGGCCGCCGGTGCCCGGCTGAAGGCCATCGCCGTCGACAAATCCGATCCCTACGGTACCGCCGTGCTGGTGAGAGGGGATTCGCCGCTGCGCTCGGCCAACGACCTGAAAGGTCAGCGCATTGCCACCGGGCGCGGTTCCATCGGCCACTTCGTCGCGCTCAAGGCCTTGGCCTCGGTCGGGCTGGGCGAGAAGGACGTCGAATTCCGCTTCCTCGGCCCGGTGGACGCGAAAATGGCCCTCGCCAATGGTTCCGTGGATGCCTGGGCGACCTGGGAGCCCTACACCGCGTTCGCGGAGACCGCCGACAAGGCTCGGGTACTGGTCGACGGTCGCGGCCTGTGGGCTGGCAACAGCTTCCTCGCTGCTACCGATAGCGCACTGGCCGACCCGGCGAAACGCGCCGTGCTGCAGGACTACCTGCAACGCCTGGCCAGCGCCCAGCGCTGGGCGTACCTGCACCTGGACGAGTATTCGCGAAGCCTGGCGCAGATCATCGGCTTCCCCGAGGACGCCGCGCGCTTGCAGTTCGAACGCCGGCGCTTGCGTTGGCAGGCGCTGGATGAGCGAACGCTCGGCCAGCAGCAGGAGACCGCCGATTTCTACCAGGCCCATGGATTGATTCCGCAGCGCCTCGATGTGCGGCCGACCTTCGCCAGGGGCTTTGCGGTCAGGCAGGCGTCGGATGCGGATATCCGGTAGGCGCTGCCTGGGCATTAATTGATAACTATAAGTTATTTATCGATTGTTTTTTATTCCAATAATCTATCCGTTCCGTCGCCGGCAGCTGGAACTCCCGTCCCTGCGGGCGCTCGCACCTATCCCAGGAGTCATCGCATGTCTCGTCCGTTCCTGCGTCGCTTGGCCATCGTGTTTGCCGCTTCCGTCGTCCTGTCGGGCATTGGTGGCGCACAGGCCGAGGAGGTCCTGCGCATCGGCTTCCAGAAATCCTCGACTCTGCTGACCCTGATCCGCAGCCAGGGCACCTTCGAGCGCGAGTTGGCTAGGCAGGGCATCCGGGTGTCCTGGCATGAGTTCCCCAGCGGCCTGCCGTTGCTCGAATCGCTCAATGTCGGCAACGTCGATCTCTCCGCCGACGTCGCCGACACCGTGCCGGTGTTCGCCCAGGCGGCGGGTGCTCGCCTGACCTACTTCGCCCGCGAAACACCTTCGCCCGCGGCGCAGGCGATACTGGTCGGCGAACATTCGCCGCTGAAGTCCCTGGCCGAGCTGAAGGGCAAGCGCATCGCCGTGACCAAGGCCGCCGGCAGCCACTACCTGCTGATCGCCGCGCTGGCCAGCGCCGGGCTTGAGTTCTCCGACATCCAGCCAGCCTACCTGACGCCAGCCGACGGCCGCGCCGCCTTCGAGAACGGCAAGGTCGACGCCTGGGTGACCTGGGACCCCTACGTGGCAAGCGCCCAGCGCCAGCAACGCGCGCGGGTACTGGCCGACGGCCAGGGCCTGGCCAGCTACCAGCGCTACTACCTCGCCTCCAGCGACTACGCCAGGAAACATCCTGAAGTGCTCCAGCAGGTCTTCGCCGAACTGCAGCGCACCGGGCGCTGGCTCAAGAGCCACCCGGCCGACGCGGCCAAGGTGCTGGGGCCGCTGTGGGGCAATCTCGATGCCGCTACCGTCGAGCAGGCGAATGCGCGGCGCAGCTACGACGTACAACCGGTGAGCGCAGATGGTCTCGACGAGCAACAGCGCATCGCCGACGCCTTCCACGCCCAGGGACTGCTACCCAAACCGGTGGATGCGCGCGCCGTGGAGGTATGGCAGCCGCGGCACTGAGCGGCGCGGCTGCCCTGTGATGCGCGGCACCGGCGGCCAGCGTAGCTTGCCGCTGGCGCGCGTCCTTCAGGCCAGCCCATAGCTGATCTGCTCGGCCTTGACGTGGAACGCCTGCTCACGGCTCGGAAGATGCTGGTTGGCATCGGCGTTGCCCTGGCGCAGGCGTTCGGACCTCAGCGTCGGCAGGCGGAACACATCCTGCCGCTCGGTCTGCAACGCATTGCCGCGCATCAGTTCCATCAACGGAACCTGCATGGCCGGGGTGCTCTGGCCGAGGAAGTAGTTGGGCACCTCGTCGCACCACAGCAGCATGTAGTCGCTCACCGCATCGTGCTCGGCGTCGAGCACCACGTACTCGACGCGGTGGCGCAGGACCACTTCGGCGTCGATGCTCCAGCGGGTGTCCACGGTGAACAGCGGAACGTGCTTTTCCACGTCCACCAGCAGGCCATTCACCGCCTTGCAGCCGGACTTGCGGCAGGCCACGTGGTAGCGCTTGTCGGGGAGGGGGTGACGCGCCACCACGTCGCGCCCGCCAAGCAGGTGCAGGTCGAACTCCTTGATGCGGATGTCGATCAACTCGCACGGCAGGTCGAACCCCGCAGGCGTCAGCAGCCTGGGGCAGAAATGGATAAGCATGGTTTTCTCCATCAGGCATGCCCGGGGCTTTCCCGCCCTGGGGGAGAGGTATCTCTATCGGTCGCAGGTCAGCCGGCAAGCCGCATCCTGACGGACGAGGCAGAGCCTCACCCGGTGAAAGACGCGAACGCCGGTCCTGGCGGACCTCGCTGGATTTTTCTGGCTCCGGGCGCTCCCGCGCTTCCAGGGGGCGTCTCGGGCGAGTGTCAGCTCCCGGTCTTGACCCGGCTCCAGACCCGGGTACGTATTCTCTCGACCTTCAGTGGCAGGGTTTCCAGCGGGAAGAGGGTCGCCATGGTTTCCTTGCTCAGGTAAACCGCCGGGTTTTCCCGCAGCTTCCGCTCTACCAGCGGCAGCGCCGCCTGGTTGCCATTCGGATAGCCCACGTAGTTGGAGGTCCTGGCGATGACCTCCGGACGCAGCAGGTAGTCGATCAGCGCATAACCCTGCTGCGGATGCGGTGCATCCTTGAGCAGCACCATGTTCTCGGCCCAGACCAGCGAGCCTTCCCGGGGAATGCTGTAGGCGATATGGCGACCGTTCCCGGCCTGTTCGTTGTTGACCTGGGCCATGTAGGCCGTGCCCTGCCAGCCGACCACCACGCAGACGTTGCCGTTGGAGAGATCGGTGTCGACTCTGGAGGAGTCGAAATAGCGAATGTAGGGGCGAACCTTCAGCAACAGTTTCTGGGCTTTCTGGTAGTCCTCGGGATTCTGGCTGTTGTGCGGCAGGCCCAGGTAGTTGAGGGCGATGGACACCAGCTCGGTGGAGGAGTCCAGCGTGGCCACGCCGCACTGGCTGAGGCGGGAGATGTTCTCCTCCTTGAAGACCAGGTCCCAGGAGTCGACCGGCGCGTCGGGGCCGAGCAGCTTGCGGACCTTGTCCACGTCGTAGGCGATCCCGGTGGTTCCCCAGAGATAAGGTACGGCATAGCGATTGCCGGGATCGTTGGCCTGAAGCTTCCCGAGGATGTCCGCGTCGAGGTTCTTCCAGTGGGGGAGCCGGTCGCGGTCGAGTTCCTGGAGGACGCCCGCCTTGATCAGCCCGGGCAGGATGTTGGAGGTGATCACCACCACGTCGTAGCCGGAGCGGCCGACCATCAGCTTGCCCTGCGCGGTCTCGGCGCTGTCGAAGGTGTCGAGGACGACACGGGTGCCGGTTTCCTTCTGGAAAGCCTTGGGCGTTTCCGGGGCGATGAAGTCATACCAGTTGTAAAGATGGACGCTGGTTTGCGCAGCCCATGCACTGTCCGCCGCTGTCGCACCGATCGTCGTCAGGATCGATAACGCCAGTGCACAAACTTTTTTCATTGGATTTCCTTTCCGAAACGAAACAAGTTGGATTTTGCACCTACCAGAACTGGTAGTTCTGACCTGTGGCTATCTTCGAAGGCATCGATATTATGCACATTGGAACTCTTCATGACATAACGCCGAGTGACTAATCCCAGAGGAGTAGTTGTGTGGATATCGCATTGCACGGCGGCGCCTGGCACGAGTCACTGGGAAAGTTGCTCGAAGCGCTGGACCGGCCGTTCTTCTGGCGGATCCTGGCGCAGACCCTCGGCCAGTTCGCCCCCGTCGACAACTGGGCGGCCCTGATATTCAGCGATTCCAGTCCCTTGATTCTTTCCTTCATGGAGGAGGAGAGAGAAGAAGTCGAGCCGGACCCGCTGATCAGTCGATATATAACCGGACTTTATCTGCAAGATCCTTTCTACCAGGTATCCAGGAACTGTCGGCGCGGCGGGCTTTTTCATCTTGCGGATATCGTCTCCGAAGATTTCGAAACGACCGAATATTACAATACGTACTTTGCGCATTATGTGGTGACGGACGAAGTTCAATATAACGTCCCGCTGGATGGTGAAAGAACCCTATGCCTGTCGTTGGGCAGCGAGAGCCGCTTCGGTGCCGAGCAGATCGCGCTGTTCGAGCTGCTTCGCCCGTGGGTCATCGCGCTGATGAAAAAACGCATCCACTTCGAGGATGCGGTCAGGGAGGAGGCGAAACCGATCGCAGCGGCGGAGGTGGAAGTCCAGCCCTGGAGAGGGTTGATATCGCCGCTGACCGCGCGGGAGTCGGATGTCATCCGGCTGATGCTGGATGGATACTCGAACAAGGAAATAGCGGATCGGCTGACGCTGTCGATCGCCACTATCAAGGTGCATCGCCGGCACATCTACGCGAAGCTGAACGTGAAGTCCCACTCCGAGATATTCGCGCTGTTGATCAACCCGCCCGCGCCGCGGCTCGCCGACGCACGCTAGTGCGCCGCCTGCGGAGGAACCCGGGCGCATAAGGTTATGCGAAATTCATATTGCCCGACGCTGAAAAAGCCGGCGTCGGATTGCACTCATGGGCGAATTCCATCCAGGACGATTCGACCATGCCCGATGTACGTCTTTCCTCTCGTTCGTTGACCCCCGTGCTCTGTGCGGTGGGGCTCGCCTGCGCGCTGCAGGGCGAGGTGCAGGCCGCCGACGGTGGGCCGCGCGACGTGGCCACGGCGCCCCGGGTATTCGACATAGCGCCCGGCGAACTGGCCGAGGTGTTGTTGAACATCGTGCGCCAGGGACACGTGCCGATCGCCTTCGACCAGCGCCTGGTGGCGGGGTTGCGCGGACCGGATATCCGCGGCCGGCTCAGTGTCGAGGACGCCTTGCGGCGTGCCCTGGCCGGCAGCGGGCTGGCATACGCGCAGGACGAAAGCGGTGCCTTCGTCCTGCGCCGCGGACAGGCGCCTGTGCAGGAGACGCGAGGTGCGACGGTGGCACCGACCTTGTCCACCGTGGTGGTCACCGGCACGCGCAAGAGCGATGTGAAGGCGCAGGACAGCCTGAGCCCGATCGATGTGGTCAGCGCTACCCAGCTACGCAGCAGCGGTGCGGTCGACCTGCGCGATGCGCTGGTCAAACTGTTGCCCTCGCTGACCCGCCAGGCCCAGCCGTTCAACGCCTCGGCGTTGACCCACACGCAGTCGCTGCGCGGGCTGAGCCCCAACCATGTGCTGGTGCTGGTGAACGGCAAGCGTCGCCACGAAACGGCCAATCTCAATATCAGCGGCGGGCTGGAGAAGGGCTCCACCGGCGTCGATCTGGACACCATCCCGATCAACGCCATCGAGCGGGTCGAGGTGCTGCGCGACGGCGCCTCGGCGCAGTACGGTTCGGACGCCATCGCCGGGGTGATCAACGTCATCCTCAAGTCCGCCGACAGCGGCGGGTCGGCGGCCGCTGACGTCGGGCAGACCGGCGACGGCGACGGCTTCACCCATGGCGGCGGGGGGAACATCGGGCTGGCCTTCGGCGATAGCGGCTTCGTCAACCTCACCGCCGAATATCGCGAGCAGGAGCGCACGATGCGCAGCGGCATCGATGAGCGCACCGGTCGGCGCGACAACATTTCCATGGGCGATCCCGCGTTCCACCGGCAATCGTTGGCGCTCAACTCGGGTTTCGGGTTGGGCGACGATATCGAGGTGTACGGCTTCGGCACCTATACCCGGCGCAAGGCCTCCTCGGCGGCCAACTATCGCCTGGCTTCGGTGGCGCCGACGCTGTATCCGGACGGCTTCACGCCGCGCCCGAACAGCGACGAGGACGACTATGCGTTCCTCGCCGGGGTGCGCGGCGAGCGTCTGCTGGATGCCTGGCACTGGGACCTGAGCAGTGGCTACGGCGCCGACCGTCCCGATATCGGCATGACCCAGTCGGTGAACGCGGCGATCTACCGTGAAACCGGCAACAGTCCGAGAAGCTTCGACCTGGCGCGCTACCGCAACAGCCAATGGACCAGCAACCTGGACCTGGGGCGGGAATTCGAACTGGATTTCCTCGCTGCTCCGCTGGCGTTGTCGCTGGGTGCGGAATACCGGCGGGAAAGCTACCGCATCGACGCCGGCGACCCGGCGTCCTACTACAGCGGCGGGGCGGAATCCCTGGCTGGCCTCTCGCCGCTCAGCGAGGGGCAATGGTCGCGGCACGCCTGGGCGTCCTACCTGGACCTGGGTACCTCCCTGACCCCAGCCTGGGAGGTCGACGTGGCGGTGCGCCACGAGAAATTCAGCGACTTCGGCAGCACCACCAACGGCAAGTTCGCCACCCGTTACCAGTTCGATCCGCGGGTGGCGCTGCGCGCCAGCGTAAGCAGCGGGTTCCGCGCGCCGTCCCTGGTCCAGGAGCACTACACCGGCCTCAGCGTCGGCCCGACCATCGCCCTTGGCCTGCTGGCGGCCAACTCGCCGGCGGCGAAGATGCTCGGCGCCGACGAACTGCAACCGGAGAAGTCGACCAGCTTCAACCTTGGCCTGGTACTCAGCCCGTGGGAAAACGTCGGGCTGAACATCGACGCCTACCAGATCAGCATCCGCGACCGCATCGTCGACAGCGCCACCTATTCCGGCCAGGAAGCCATCGATGCCCTGGCCGCGGCGGGGATCTCGTTGCCGGCCAGTGCCAGTACGGTCAGTACCCACTACCTGGCCAACGGTGCCGACACCCGCACCCGCGGTGTCGACATCACCGGTCACTACCTCGTCGCGCTTGGCGAGTACGGGCAGGTCGACTGGGAACTGTCGGCCAACTTCAACCGCACCACCTTGCGCAAGAACCATCGAGGCGCCAACGGCGAGCCGCTGCTCAATGCCCAGCAGGTCGCCTGGATCACCTGCTCCACCCCGCGCAGCCAGGTTTCCCTCGGCGGCACCTGGAGCCGCCAGGACTGGGAGGTCAGCCTGCGCCTGACGCGCTACGGCCGGACCAGCTCGGAACTCGACTACACGGTAGGGCCGGACGCCTGGTCGACGGAGAAATTCAACCATTTCGTCAACGACCCGAAGTACATCACCGACATCGCCGCGCGCTACCGGCTCAGCGCCGACCTGACGCTGACCGCCGGCGCCGACAACCTGTTCGACGTCCGTCCGGACAAGCTGCCCGCGCAGAACACCACCTATGGCGACGTGCTGCGCTACGACACCTATGCCTCGCAGATCGGCTTCAACGGCGCCTTCTACTACCTACGCGCGGCATACCGCTTCTAGAGGGCCAGGCGTGGCGCAACGAGAATTTTCCGCGACCAGCGGCGGTGTGCTGCTGGCGTCGGTGGTGGCGATCATGCTCGGGCCCACCGGCATCCTGCTGAACACCTTCAGTCTGTTCATCGCACCGATGAGCGCCGAGTACGCCTGGGACCGCGCCGAGGTGTCGTTGCTGGTGACGCTGTTCGGACTGGCGGTCGCCATCACCAGCCCGCTCAAGGGCTGGCTGATCGATCGTTGGGGCGCGCGGCGGACAATGCTCGGGCTGACCGCCGCCCTGTCGCTGCCGCTGCTCGGCCTGGCGGCGGTGAATGCCGTCTGGCAACTCTACGCGCTGTTCCTGCTGATCGGCCTGCTGGCGCCAGGCAACCTGCCTTACGGACGTATCCTCGGACTCTGGTTCCGCCAACGCCTGGGCGTGGCCTACGGCCTGCTAGGCCTGGGCTTCGGGGTGGGCGGGCCGCTGGGCCTGCTGGTCGGCCACCAGAGCCTCGAAGCGTGGGGCTGGCGCGGCGCTTTCCTGGTCTACGGCGTGCTCGAACTGGGCCTGGCGCTGCCGCTGCTGGCCTGGCTGTTCCGCGAGCCAGCGCCGGGTGCTGGCGTGGCCGCCGGCACGGCCGTAGCGGAAACCGCGCTGAGCGGATCGACGGCGCCCCAGGCCTGGCGCAGCGCCAGTTTCTGGCTGGTGCTGGGCAACCAGGTACTGGCGGTGTTCGTGATGTCCGGGATCATGACCCATGGCGTGCCGATGCTGGTGGAGCGCGGTTTGTCCCGGGGCGAGGCGGGCACCGCGCTGTCGGCGTTGTGGGTCGGCATGATGCTGTCGCAGCCGCTGATGGGCTGGCTTCTCGACCGCGTGGTGACGCCTCGGGTGGCGTTGCCCTTCGCCCTGGCGGCGGTGCTCGGCATGGCCTGGTTCCTGGTGGGCGACACACCGAGCGGTCTATGGCTGGCGGTGTTCCTGGTCGGCCTGGGCGGAGGAGGGGAAAGCGGCACCACCAAGTACCTGTTGATGCGTTACTTCGGCCTGCGCAGCTTCGGTGTGATCTACGGCTCGATCCAACCGTTCACTTTCGCCCTATCGATCAGTCTCGGCGCTTACCTGCTGGGCTGGCTGTACGACCGCGCCGAAGGCTACGGGACGGCCGAATGGGTGCTGCTCGCGGCTTTTTCCCTGGCTGCGTGCAGCCTGTTCGCCTTTCGCCCCTATCCGCAGAAATTGCCCTGAAGGGAATCATGCCGGCTAGCGTTCGCCCTGGCGCCGCGCGGTCTTGCCGGCGAGGCGGGCCTGGCGATAGTCGTTGGCGCACTGTCCCGTCCAGCGACGGAAGGCGTGGCGAAAACTGGAGGTATCCATGTAGCCCAGCCTCTCGGCGACTTCCTCGATGCGCAGTCGCTCGTCCCGCAGCAGTTGGCGCGCCCTGTCGTGGCGGACCAGATCGAGCACTTCCCGGTAGTTGGTGCCCTCGTCGGCGAGCCGTCGGCGCAGCGTCCGCTCGGTGACCTTCAACTGCCGGGCGACCCAGGCGATGCTCGGGTAGCGGTCCTGTAGCACCTCCAGCAGTGCCACGATGCGTTGGCGGTAGCCGCCCATCTCGCGGGTGACGCGGGTGTTGAAGGCCTTGCTGCCGAGCGCCAGCGAGGCCTGGAACACGGCGGAGTTGGCAGTGGCGATCTCGGCCTCGAGCAATTCCTCGGGGAGGGTGAAGGTGATGCCTGCGCCGGCGAAATACACCGGCACCCGGAAATACTCCTCGTATGCCCGCACGTCGCCGTTCCTTTCCGGGAGGCGCAGGCGGACCAGTTCCAGCTCGCCCAGTAGCAGGTCGCGGAACACCGCGTAGGCGGCCGACGCCAGGACGTTGGCGTGATACAGCCGGGCCGACTGCGGCCAGTCCGGCTTGTCCTGCAGGTCGATATCCACATCCACGGTGTCGCAACTGGAACGTCGCACCGCGATCCCGCGGATATCCTTGCGGAACAGCAGCATGTTGGTCTTGATCAGTTGCAAGGCTTCGCCGACGGTGCCGGCACTCTGCAATGCCAGCCCGGCGACGCCGTAGTCGGAAAGGCGATAGTGCTCCCCCAGGCTCAGGCCTTCCAGGGGGGAGCGTCCGTTCAGCACGATCCACTCGTAGAGCGCTTCGCTGGGTAGGCGCGGCTCGGCAGCCGAACCCTGACGCATGTCCGGAGGCGTGATGCGTTGCACGGCGAGGTAGTTGTTGAGTGGTCGCCACTCGAAATCGTACTGGATGTTTTCGGACGGGCTCATCGGTTACCTCTTGCACGCGATGCTATCGCCCTGAAGGCGTCAGGGCTTCGTTATTCCATGCGGATGTCGTTTCGGTTGATTTTCGTACGCTGGGCTTCCGGCAATCACTACCTTGCGTAAGGGGTTGACAGGAGCGGGGTCTGCGTATAGTCGCGCCTCCGCGACGCCGTGCCGATCGGTCGTGCATGCTTGCCGTGGCCCGGCCGAACGCTGCCGTCCCGGCCACTCTCGCCGGGGTGGCTGCGCCTGGATGATCGTCGTGGGCGGTGGTGGCGCGGGCCGGTCGCCCTGAGCTTCAGGCGCCATCGCCGCTTGCCGGCGCTCGGGAGGCCGCTGGCCAAGGAAAACCGTAGCGCCTAGGCGGGCGGCGGCTAGCGGGGATTTCCGGCCACGCGTGCCGTGCCCGGGCCACGCTTGCCTTCCCGGCGCGCCGGACTTCCGGTGGCCTGGAGGACAGGAAAAGCGAGCGGCGAGGTGTCGGCGAGCAGGGTCAACTCGATCTTCTGATAGGGTCGGTGGGCTGTCCGGGGCGGCTAGGATGGACATTTTCATCGTCTCGGGCAGGCCTGTCGCGACCGCGCGAAGTCGCGACGGATGCCGCTGCTAAGGAGCAACGGATGACCGTTCTTATCCAGGGGGCCGGGATCGCCGGCCTGGCGCTGGCGCGCGAATTCACCAAGGCAGGCATCGACTGGCTGCTGGTCGAGCGGGCCAGCGAGATCAGGCCCATCGGTACCGGCATCACCCTGGCGAGCAATGCGTTGACGGCGTTGTCCAGCACCCTGGATCTCGACCGGCTGTTCCGCCGTGGCATGCCGTTGGCCGGGATCAACGTATACGCCCACGACGGTTCGATGCTGATGTCGATGCCTTCCAGTCTGGGTGGGAATTCCCGCGGCGGCCTGGCGTTGCAGCGCCACGAACTGCATGCGGCGCTGCTGGAGGGGCTGGATGAGTCGCGCATTCGGGTCGGGGTCTCCATCGTGCAGATCCTCGACGGACTCGACCACGAACGCGTGACCCTGAGCGACGGCACTGTCCACGACTGTTCGCTGGTGGTCGGTGCGGATGGCATTCGTTCGAGCGTGCGACGTTATGTCTGGCCGGAGGCGACCTTGCGTCATTCCGGCGAAACCTGCTGGCGCCTGGTCGTTCCCCATCGGCTGGAGGACGCCGAGCTGGCGGGAGAGGTCTGGGGGCACGGCAAGCGCCTCGGCTTCATCCAGATCAGCCCGCGCGAGATGTATGTCTACGCGACCCTGAAGGTGCGCCGGGAGGAGCCCGAGGACGAGGAGGGCTTCGTAACCCCGCAACGGCTGGCCGCCCACTACGCGGACTTCGACGGCATCGGCGCGAGCATCGCCCGGCTCATACCGAGCGCCACCACGCTGGTGCACAACGACCTCGAGGAGTTGGCCGGCGCCTCCTGGTGCCGCGGACGGGTAGTGCTGATCGGTGACGCCGCACACGCCATGACGCCGAACCTGGGGCAGGGCGCGGCCATGGCCCTGGAGGACGCCTTCCTGCTGGCGCGCCTGTGGTGCCTGGCGCCGCGCGCCGAGACGCTGATCCTGTTCCAGCAGCAACGCGAGGCGCGGATCGAGTTCATCAGGAAGCAATCCTGGATCGTCGGCCGCCTTGGTCAGTGGGAATCGCCCTGGAGCGTCTGGCTGAGGAATACCCTCGTTCGCCTGGTGCCGAATGCCAGTCGCAGGCGCCTCCACCAGCGTCTTTTCACCGGTGTCGGTGAGATGGCCGCGCAGTAGCCGCCGGTGCCAGTGGCGTCTTGGTCGCCTGTTTTCGACTTCGGCGATGGTCGCTATGGAGGAGTCCCGGGCAACCAGGGCGCTTGCGCTTTACCAGGCCCGGCGTCGCTGGGCTCTCCACAGATTCGCCGGTTTTTGCTGCGATCCGGTCTGCCGCTCGCCGGGGGCTGGCGGTATACTTCGCAGTGCCCGTTCGATGCCGTCGAATGATGTTTCCATGACGCTTGATTTATGACGCCTTTGCGCCAAGCTAGGTCATGGGATGGCTTTCTGTTAAGGTTGCCGAAATCTCCTGGGGGCCCGTGTGGGCGGTTGTCTGCTAATGCGCGACGAGGTGCAGCGTGATTAAGGTGCTGGTGGTCGACGACCACGATCTGGTACGCACCGGTATTACCCGCATGCTGGCCGACATCGAAGGCTTGCAAGTGGTCGGCCAGGCCGACTGCGGTGAAGACTGTCTGAAACTGGCCCGCGAACTGAAGCCGGATGTCGTCCTGATGGACGTGAAGATGCCCGGTATCGGCGGCCTGGAGGCAACCCGCAAGCTGCTGCGCAGCCAGCCCGACATCAAGGTCGTGGTAGTCACCGTCTGCGAAGAGGATCCGTTCCCCACCCGCCTCATGCAGGCCGGCGCCGCCGGCTACATGACCAAGGGCGCGGGGCTGGAGGAAATGGTCCAGGCGATTCGCCAGGTCTTCGCCGGCCAGCGCTATATCAGCCCGCAGATCGCCCAGCAACTGGCGCTGAAGTCCTTCCAGCCGCAGCAGCACGATTCCCCCTTCGATTCGCTGTCCGAGCGCGAGATCCAGATCGCCCTGATGATCGCCAACTGCCACAAGGTGCAGAGCATCTCCGACAAGCTGTGCCTGTCGCCGAAGACCGTGAATACCTATCGCTACCGCATCTTCGAGAAGCTCTCGATCACCAGCGACGTGGAGCTGGCGCTGCTCGCCGTCCGCCACGGCATGGTCGATGCCGCCAGCTAGATGAGCGCCGTTTTCGACGCAAGCGCTTTCCTCGCTACCTGCAGCAATCGTCCGGGCGTCTACCGCATGTTCGATGCGGACGCCAAGCTTCTCTACGTGGGCAAGGCGAAGAGCCTGAAGAAGCGCCTGGCCAGCTATTTCCGCAAGTCCGGCCTGGCGCCGAAGACCGCTGCGCTGGTGGCGCGGATCGCCCAGGTGGAAACCACCATCACCGCCAATGAAACCGAGGCGTTGCTGCTGGAGCAGACGCTGATCAAGGAGTGGCGGCCGCCCTACAACATCCTGCTGCGGGACGACAAGTCCTATCCCTTCGTGTTCCTCTCCAGCGAGGACGAGTATCCGCGGCTGTCCCTGCACCGTGGCGCGAAGAAGCGCAAGGGGCGTTACTTCGGTCCCTATCCGAGCGCGGGAGCGATCCGCGAGAGCCTCAACCTGCTGCAGAAGGCGTTTCTCGTCCGCCAGTGCGAGGACAGCTATTTCCGCAACCGTACGCGGCCCTGCCTGCAATACCAGATCAAGCGCTGCAAGGGGCCCTGCGTGGGGCTGGTCAGTCCTGAGGAGTACGCCGAGGACGTGCGCCACTCGGTGATGTTCCTCGAAGGAAGGAGCAACGCGCTGGCCGACGAGCTGAACGTCGGCATGGAGCAGGCGGCGATGCGCCTGGACTTCGAGAAGGCGGCGGAGTTGCGCGACCAGGTGGCGATCCTGCGGCGGGTCCAGGACCAGCAGAGCATGGAAGGTGGCAACGGCGACGTCGACATCGTCGCCGCCATCGTCACCCCTGGCGGCGCTTGCGTACACCTGATCAGCGTACGCGGCGGGCGGGTGCTGGGCAGCAAGAACTTCTTCCCGCAGGTCGCGATCGAGGAGGAGGTGGGCGAAGTGCTGCTGGCGTTCCTTGGCCAGTACTATCTCAGCCACCAGGAGCGCGACCTGCCGGCGGAGTTGATCGTCAACGTGACGCACGAGGATTTCCCGGTGCTGGTTTCGGCGATCGCCGAAGCGCGAGGCCGCGAACTGGAGATCAGCTACCGGGTGCGTGGTACCCGCGCCCGCTGGCAGCAACTGGCGGTGACCAACGCCGAACAGGCCCTGGGCGCACGCCTGGCCAACCGCCAGCATGTGGCGGCACGCTTCGAAGCCCTTGCCGAGGCGCTCGACCTGGCGGAGCCGCCGCAACGCCTGGAGTGCTTCGATATCAGTCACTCCAGCGGCGAGGCCACCGTGGCTTCCTGCGTGGTGTTCGGCCCGGAAGGGCCGCTGAAGTCGGACTATCGCCGCTACAACATCGAAGGCGTCACGGCCGGCGACGACTACGCGGCGATGCACCAGGCGCTGACCCGCCGCTTCAGTCGCCTGAAGGACGGCGAGGGGAAGATGCCCGACATTCTCCTGGTGGATGGCGGCAAGGGGCAATTGGCCATGGCCCAGGAGGTGCTCCAGGAACTGGCGGTCGCCGGTCTGATCCTGCTCGGCGTGGCCAAGGGCGTGACCCGCAAGCCGGGGCTGGAAACCCTCTACCTAAACGATGCCTCCCACGAGTTCACCCTGCCGGCCGATTCGCCGGCGCTGCACCTGATCCAGCAGATACGTGACGAAGCGCACCGTTTCGCCATCACCGGCCACCGTGCGCGGCGCGGCAAGGCACGGCGGACGTCGACGCTGGAGGACGTCCCTGGCGTCGGCCCGAAACGTCGGCGCGACCTGCTCAAGCATTTCGGCGGGTTGCAGGAATTGTCGCGGGCGAGTATCGATGAACTGGCCAAAGCCCCCGGTATCAGTAAAAAGCTTGCCGAGCAGATTTATGCCGTCCTGCACAGCGAGTAGAATGCCGGCTCACCTCGCAGCCTAGATGGTCCGATGAATATCCCCAATCTGCTCACGTTACTGCGCGTCCTGCTCATTCCGATCTTCATTCTGCTGTTCTATCTGCCGACGTCCTGGAGCTACCTGACCGCCAGTGCCGTGTTCGCCCTGGCCGCCGCCACCGACTGGCTGGACGGCTACCTCGCCCGGCGCCTCGGCCAGAGCACGCCGTTCGGCGCCTTCCTCGACCCGGTCGCGGACAAGCTGATGGTGGCGGTTGCGCTGGTCTTGCTGGTGGAAGAGCACGCCAACCTGTGGCTGACCCTGCCGGCGGTGATCATCATCGGCCGCGAGATCGTGGTTTCCGCCTTGCGTGAGTGGATGGCCGAACTGGGGGCGAGGGCGCAGGTCGCGGTGTCCAACCTGGGCAAGTGGAAGACCGCGGCGCAGATGCTGGCGCTGGTCATTCTCCTGGCGAATCCGCCGCTGATGACCTTCTGGGTGATTCTCGGCTACGTGCTGCTGATCATCTCCGCGGCGCTGACCCTGTGGTCCATGGTGCACTACCTGCTGGCCGCGTGGCCGCATCTGTCGACCACCCCGAAAGAGAAATAAACTTTTTTGAATCAAGGAGTTGACACGGCGCCGCGATGCTATAGAATGGCGCCCGTCACCAAGACGATGCGGGAATAGCTCAGTTGGTAGAGCACGACCTTGCCAAGGTCGGGGTCGCGAGTTCGAGTCTCGTTTCCCGCTCCAAATATAGATCTATAGAGTTCCAATGAAGTCTGTAGATCATTGAGAAAGGGCCTTCGGGCCCTTTTTTCGTTCCGCCTCCAAGTCCCGTACCCGTTCGTGGAACGTCCGCGCCGAGGGGCGGTTCTCCTTGCCGCTTTCCCGGCGACCGGGGCCGTACGTTTCGTGAAGCCCTTCGTCTCGCCAGCGAGGCGGCTTGCCGCAAGATGCTGCCTCGGCACATCAGAAGTGTGGCTGTCGCACTCCAGGGGGGCTCGATTCATTGCACCTTGGACCGCCTTCGTGCGCCTGTTGCTTTGGCTGCCACGTTCGACCGAGCCGTCCCAAGGCCAGCGCTTCGGTATCGCAGCGCTTCGACGACCACTGAGAAGGTCGGCGAAGGTTGCCTCTGACTTGGGTGATAGAGGTAATAGCCCGGGAATGGATCGCACCAGCCTTCCAGCACGCTACCAGGTTGCCCTCGGCGATGTGCGGCTCGAACTGGGCTTTCGAGTGCAGGCATGCCACGGCCAGGGCGCACGTCATCGCAAGCGGCTTCATCGATCTAGCCGGCGACGCGAAAGAGTCGAGGGTTTTCGCGAGCCGGGCATAAGGCGGCTGCCAGAGCGAGTGTCGACAGGCGTGGGTTCCTGGGAAAAGTATCCATCTACCTGCTAACATGGCGGCATCGTTGCCGATGTATCCGCAGGCTCCGGGTCGCGGATGCGCTGCTTTCTGTCCGGCCGGAGAACTTTGCCATCGTAGACTCGACATGCTGACAAGGTCGTTGCTGTCCGCGGTCTTTTGCCTGTTGCTGATCGCTCTGCAGCCGCTGCCCGTCGAAGCCGAATCCATCCTGCCGGATGGGCGTACGACGACAACGATGCGTCCCTGGCTCGATAAACGAGCCAGGCAGTGGCTGGATGCACGGGAGCCGCTGACGGTAGGCGTGGTTTCCCCCGACTATCCGCCGTTGTCCATCTTCTACGCAGGCTCCTACAAGGGCTTCACGGCCGATTACCTGGCCTTGGTGTTCGAGCGGCCGTTGCGCGTCAGGGACTTTCCGTCGCGGCAGGCGGCAATCGACGCGTTGTCGCAAGGGGAGATCGACCTGCTTGGCGTCGGTAGCGAGGTCGAGGCCCGACAACACGGCTTGCTGGCATCCGCTGCGTATCTTTCCGACCGGCCGGTACTGGTGTCTTCCAGCGGTGCCCCGTTCGATTCGCAGGCGGAGTCCTGGCTGGCCACGGTCAAGGGCTATCTTCCCGCCGAACGTATCAAGGCTGCCTATCCGCACAGCAGGATCATCTGGTTCGACTCGCCGCAGCTTGCCCTGGAAGCGCTGAGCATGGGGGATGTCGATGGCGTGCTGGGGGACGCAGTTTCCACGCACTACCTCATCCAGACCCATTACCTGCTGAACTTGCGCATCGAGAACTTCGCACCCATCGACAGCCAGGGTTTCCGTTTCCTGCTCCGGCCAGGTGACGAACCTCTGCTCGCGCTCATCGATCGCGCCCTGCCGCATATTAGCGGGCGCTACGGCGACGAACTGTTGCGCAGCTGGAGCGCCGGGCGGCGCCTGCGCTTCGACGAGCCCCGGGTGACGCTGTCGCCGGCGGAGCAGCGTTGGCTCTCCGCGCACCCGGTCGTGCCGGTGGTGATCAACCATTCCCTTGGCGCGCTCGGGCAACTGGATAACGAGGGGAGGCTGAGTGGTATCGGGCGTGACTATCTGGACCTGATCGGCAAGCGCAGTGGCCTGCAGTTTTCCTTCACTGGAGCACGCAACTTCGTCGAGACGAAAAGCCGACTGGATGCGGGGGAGGCATTGGTTACGCCGACCATGCCTTCGTCGGAGCGCTTCGATTCCGGCCTCGAAGTGCTGACGCCCTATCTACGCAGCACCACGGTGCTGATGGGCGCCCGCCAGGGTGGCCGGGATGAAAGGGTGGGGCGTGTCCATGGCCTCGCGGACCTGGCGGGCAAGCGATTGGCGACGACGATTGGCTATTTTCTCAACGACTTCATTCGACGCGAACACCCGGAGATCAAGCTCCAGGTCTATCCGACCTTCCTCGCCGCCATGCGCAGCGTAGACGCCGGCCAGAGCGAGGCCGCCATCAGCAGCGACTATACCGGTCGCTATCTGTCCGCCCAGCATTTCGACAACCGGATCCAGGTCGTCGGTATCCTCGATGACCTCTCCATCCCGATCAGCATCGGCGTGGCGAGGAACCAGCCGGAGCTGCAGGGCATCCTGGAGAAGGCGCAGCTGGCGATCGCTCCGGAAGAAGTGGCGGAAATCCTCCACCGCTGGGAGCCTCGCTTCGCCAAGGGAGGGGCGGACTTCTGGCGCGATCACCGGAGCAAGATTCTGCAGATCGGCGGATTGTTCGGCGTACTGATTTCCATCTCCCTCATCTGGGGTTTCTACCTGATGCGCCAGGTGCGCAAGACCCGCCAGGCAGAAGAGCAAGCCGACACTGCCAACCGTGCCAAGAGCGTGTTTCTTTCGACGATGAGTCACGAGATCCGTACGCCATTGAATGCGGTCATCGGCCTGCAGGAACTGGTGCTGAAAAAGGGCGAGAAGGGCGTGTTGGACCTAGATTCGCTGAGCATTGCCCAAGAGGCGGCCCAGGGGTTGCTGCTTCTGCTGGGCAATATTCTCGATTTGTCGCGGATCGAATCCGGTCGGTTCGATTCCGCTCCCGAACCAGTGCTTCCTGGCGAGTTGATCAGAGGAATCCTGCCGCTGGTTGGTGGGCTGACGCGGCAGAAGAATCTTTCCTTGGCACTGGAACTCGACGGGGATCTCGAGCAATGGGTGCTGGTGGATCCCCTGCATTTCAAGCAGGTGTTGTTCAACCTGCTGGGCAATGCCATCAAGTTCACCGAGCGCGGAGGGGTAACGGTGCGGGCGGTGGGGCGGCGCGAGGCGGAGAGGCTTCATTTGCTGCTCGAGGTAAGCGACACCGGCCTCGGTATTTCGGAGGAGGACCAGGCCAGGCTGTTCCGGCCATTCTCGCAGGTCGGCTCGCCTGCGCTTGGCCAGGCGTCCGGCAGCGGCCTGGGGTTGTATATCAGCCGACGCCTGGTGCACCTGATGGGCGGCCAGATCAGCCTGCGCAGCGAACTGGGCAACGGCTCCTGCTTCTCGGTCGAGTTCGATCTTCCGCTGACCGAGCCTCCGCCCTGCGAGTCCAGCGAAGCGCGTTCCGGAGTTGCCGAGGTCGAGGAGCGGAAAGAGGCAAGGGCGCTCTCGATATTGCTTGCGGAAGACCATCCGTTCAATCGGCTGACCCTGACCATGCAATTGGAAAGCCTTGGGCACCGGGTGACCTCCACGGAAGATGGCGAGGAAGCATTCGAACGTTGGCAGGGCGAAGACTTCGACGTCGTGATTACCGACGGCATGATGCCGCGGATGGATGGCTACGAGCTGGCGCGACGGATCCGGTCGCAAGAAGCCCTTGGCGGTCGGCGTCGCTGCTTGGTGATAGCGCTTACCGCCAGCGCCGAGAAGGATGCGCTGGAGCGTTGCCTGGCTGCCGGCATGGACCGGGTCCTGTTCAAGCCGACTACGCTCGATGAGCTCGCTCGGGCGCTGAACGGGGGAGAGCCGCTCATGCCTACGAGCGTCGATTCGCAATGAAAGTGCCCGACTGGTTGCCGTTTTGCGTGCCGCGAGCGGATGTATCGGGTAATCTCTCGCAGAAATGAACCAGCACTAGTGAAGCGAACGATGGGTTTTGAACAACTTGCCGAGCTGAGAGACCGTCTGCGCGCACAGGCGGCGCAGGCGAAACCGGCTCAAACCAAAAGCTCCGCGGGACGCGCGAAGAAACGTGAAGCCGTCGAGCCGGGAGTCGAGGCTATCTGGAGGCTGCAACGGCATTTTCCGCTGGCGTTTCCGAAAAGTCCCGCGGCCAAGGTTCCGCTCAAGCAGGGTATTCTCCAGGATGCGCAGCAGCACCTCGAACTACTGGGAATCACCGCCGAACAACTGAAACAGGCCATCGCCACCTGGTGCCAGGGCAGCCGCTACTGGAGTTGTATGGTGGAAGATGCGCCGCGACTGGATCTGCAAGGCCAGGTTGCCGGCAAGGTAACCGCCGAGCAGGCGGTGTATGCGCGGCGGCAGGCGTCTCGCCGGCAGCGCGAGCAGATGCGCGAGAAGCGCGCCAAGCGTGCACAGGCGGGTGGCGAAGCGCCGGCCGCCACGGAGGCGCCGACGCCTGAAGCGCCCGCAACCGAAGCGAGCCCCGAGGCGAACTGATCGCCGGGGCAGGGCGCGTCGGATCCTGACGCGCCTCTCGGTTGCCGGTCGCTGCGGGCCCATTTCGCGGACGTCTGGGCCCGTTTCTCCCGGCTTGTGCTACGCAATAGCCTGATCTGCAAAGTTTTTTTCGTAGAGCGCTTGCCAAGCTCGGCGAATCCGTCCATAATTGCGTCCATTCCAGCGATGGGTGAGCTAAAAATCTTTTTAAATCAAAGGGTTATAAGTTCAAAGTCGCGTCAGGAAAGAGATTTCAGCGATATGCCAAACGCATGTCGCTTCGCTCAAAGGCTGAGTAGCAGAGTGGTTATGCACCGGATTGCAAATCCGTGAACGCCGGTTCGATTCCGACCTCAGCCTCCAACAGGAAAGCCCCGTAGCTCAGTGAGTTACGGGGCTTTTTTCTTTCCTGTCCGGTATTGCTGAAGCAAGTTCCTTGGGGTGCCCCCATAACGCTTTCATACTTTTACGGTCTCGCAACCGCCTCCCTTTCCCGATAACCGCTCCGTAATTGCTACTTTCCCGGAGTGTCCGAGGAGTACCCCAGCACCTGTCACTTTTTCGGCCGTTGCCTGCAATTCAGCCCCGTGCGCGGCTTTTATCTGGACGCAAGATCCGGTCTGGGTCGGTCATCGGCTGGTCGTCATCGAACATGACCAGCCGAGCCGGTCTGTCCTGCCGCCTGCCTTCCGGGCCTCTATCGATCAACCGTTGTGGCGACCGCGAGCGGAAGGCGCTTGGCGGAGGGCCCGTTTCATCTTGCCTTGCGTTTCAAGGAAACCGGCAGGCCCCAGGTCAGGTCTTCCATGCCTGCTTCGCCGAGTATCTCGGTTTTCATCGGCTGGATCCGCGCGAGCACCTGGCGGCCCGTTTCATCCAGCCTTGGCTGCTCGCGATCGATGAACCTTTTCGTCAGCTCCATGGGCGCGGGCCTCATGAAGACCTGGATATCCTGCAAGGCGCACTTGATGTTTTGCGTGTCCACGGCCTTGCAGGTCTTCCTGTCATAGCTCACGGCCGGGGTCTTCAAGTGGAACCGATCGCTGAGCAGGATCTGCCCAGGCTGAATGGTGAAGGACAGCGGGGCATAGGCGTCGGGTATCTGCGCTTGCAGCTTGATGGAGGGGACATCCTCGATCTTCGTGCCTTCGGCCCAACCGGCATCCGAGACCATTTCCCGCTGGCTGTATTGCTGCTCGGTCCAGCCCACGCATTGGCCGGAGGCCATGTGCACGGCGCTGCAGACATTCTGTGTGTAGGTTTTGTCTGCATAGGAGGCGTCGCGCCAGTAGTTCTCCTTCACGAACCGGCGATACAGCACGGCGGACAGGTTCACCGAACCAAGTGGGCTGGCAGCCGGCTGCCCCTTTGGCGCCTTGATCTGGGCAAGGGTGCTGTCGATCTTGTAGTCGATCCCTCCGGACAGCAGGTAGGTTCCCGGCGGGACGATGTTGACCTCGAGGAAGTCCCACAGATAGACGGCTTCCTTGATCTTCTCCAGGTCGTTGTTGGCAAAGGCCTGCATGTAGGCGATCCCGGGCACGTCCTTGTTCTTGAATATGACCCGATGCGAGTAGCTGGAGAGGTCCGTCACGCTCTTGTTGGGCATGAGTGCCGGTACCAGCACCACGGACATACCTTCGCGGGTAGCCTCATCGATCATGTTCAGGAGCTGGTTGGTGGGGTTCTGCTGGGAACCGCCGAGTCCGGCGTTGCCTAGGGAGGCGCAGGCTGACAACAGGCTTGCCGGGAGCAGGATCGCGAAGGGGCTCAGACGCCGAGCGATGGTTTTCATGAGATATCCTTATCTATACGGGCCAATGACTTAAGGCGAGTGCGGGAAGAATCCTAATCTACTCCTTGCGGATTCCCAAGGAGCGTTCGTCCCGCGCGTAGGAAGGAGCGTTTGAGTCGAGCGCGTCACAGCCTGTTGCTGCAATCCTGGGTACTCACATGCGTTCGAATGCTGGCGAGCCAGTGCGTACTGCGTTGGTGATGGCTCGCTGCGGGTAGAGTTCGTGCCGGTCATCGAGGGCTGGCTGCGTGGGGGCGCAATGAAGACGCGCATCCCAGCTCTTCTGGCGATTCGTGAGTGCGGATCAAATCTGTTTTACCGCCGTACGACTTTTTCCGTTCCCTGCGCCTATCTAACCTGCCGCTCTCTTCAACCCGGGATCGGCAGGCATCTCCGCTGCGGTTCCAGCATGTACGGAACACCATGAAAAACATTCTCCTGCTCAACGGCGGAAAGCGTTTCGCCCATTCCGACGGTCGCCTCAACCAGACCCTGCACGAAACCGCCCTGGCCCATCTGGACCGCCGTGGCTTCGACCTGCGCCAGACCCTCATCGACGGTGGCTATGACATCCCGACGGAGGTGGACAAGTTCCTCTGGGCCGACGTGGTGATCTACCAGATGCCCGGCTGGTGGATGGGCGCGCCATGGACAGTGAAGCGCTACATCGACGAAGTCTTCACGGCCGGACACGGCAGCCTCTATGCCAACGACGGTCGTACCCGCTCCGACAGCACGCAGAAATATGGCAGCGGCGGTCTGGTGCAGGGCAAGCGCTACATGATCTCGGCGACCTGGAATGCACCACGGCAGGCGTTCGACGATCCGAGCGACTTCTTCGAAGGGAAAGGCGTGGATGCGGTGTATTTCCCCTTCCACAAGGCCAACCAGTTCCTCGGCATGTCCGGCCTGCCGACGTTCCTCGCGGTGGATGTGATGAAGCGCCCGGACGTCCCGGCTACCGTCGCTGCCTACCAGGCGCACCTGGACAGGGTGTTCGGGCGCGCCGGCTGAGTTCGACGGCGAGCCTCGTGTCGCTTCGCTGGATGGAGTGGCGGGTCGAAATCCAGGCTCTCGGGACGAGGCCTAATGGTCACGGATCCGCTATCCGGGCTTTTCTCGGCCACGACCCGCGAGTGATCCGAAATTCGATTTTTCCATCAATCCGTCGAATTAGATTTCATCGGGGACGGGCAGGAAAGGATGCTTTGCACGAATATTCGAATGGGCGCATCGTAAAATGAGCGCGCTTCGACCGTGTCGAAGCCACCCCCGACAACGTTGCCGGCAGGTCGCTCATCGACTTCCGACGCCTGCCGCCGAATTCAGGAGATTCACATGTGTCCTTGCCCTCACTCCCAGACCCAGGGAGAAACGGACGGAGAGGCTGAGTGGCATAACGCCGCCCTGGACTTCACCCATGCGATGAGCTACGGCGATTACCTGAAGCTGGAGAAGGTCCTGGACGCCCAGTTCCCGCTTTCGCCCGACCACAACGAAATGCTGTTCATCATCCAGCACCAGACCTCGGAGCTATGGATGAAGCTGATGCTCCACGAACTGCGGGCCGCCCGGGAGCACGTCAAGTCAGGCAAGCTCGGTCCGGCGCTGAAAATGCTCGCCAGGGTCTCGCGGATCTTCGACCAGCTGGTACACGCCTGGGCGGTGCTGGCGACCATGACGCCGACCGAGTACAACACCATCCGCCCGTACCTGGGCCAGTCTTCCGGTTTCCAGTCCTACCAGTACCGCGAGATCGAATTCATCCTCGGCAACAAGAACGCCCCCCTGCTCAAGCCCCATGCTCACCGTGCCGAGCTGCTGGCGGCCCTGGAGCAGGCCCTGCATACGCCGTCGCTATACGACGAAGCGATCCGCCTGATGGCCGCCCAGGGGTTGCCGGTAAGCCAGGAGCGGCTCGCCCGGGACGCGGCGGCCGGCACCTGTTACGAGGCCTCGGTGGAGGCGGCGTGGCGACAGGTCTACCAGGCGCCGGAACGCTACTGGGACCTGTATCAGCTGGCGGAGAAACTGATCGACCTGGAGGACTCGTTCCGCCAGTGGCGCTTCCGTCACGTGACCACGGTGGAGCGCATCATCGGTTTCAAACCCGGCACGGGCGGAACCGAGGGAGTGGGGTATCTGCGCAGCATGCTCGATACCATCCTCTTCCCCGAACTGTGGCGGCTCCGTTCCAACCTGTAGTACCGGATGAGGTGCAGCATCCGCCTGCGCCTCAGTCGTTGCCGGCGCCTCCCGCCGCCCACTCTTGCCGCAAAAGCCCCATGAGAACGACATTCCAGCGTTCCCGGCCGACCCGGGTGGCGGAGCGGCGCAAGCCTTCTTCGCGGAACCCCGCGCGTCGATAGAGATGACGGGCGGCAGCGTTCCAGTCGTACACGTTCAATTCAACGCGCTCGATGTCGGCGTCGGCGAAGGCCTCGGCGAGCAGCGCCTCCAGCATCGGCAGCCCCAGGCCCTGGCCGCGCGCGCTTGGCGCCAGGACTATGCGAGCCAGGCGGACGACGCCGTTGCGGCGGTCGAACAGCAACTGGCAATGGCCGATGACCTGGTCATCCCGGCAAGCGCTCCAGAGCAGGCGCAGCGGCGGTCGCCGGCGGCTTTCCGCGAGGTCTTCATGCATCTGCTCGAGGCTCAGCGGATGCCGCAGGGCGGGGCCGGCCCATTGCACCAGCTCCTTTTCCGTGGCGAACCAGCGTTGCAGGATTGGGAAGTGTTCCAGCTGGAACGGGACGAGTTGCAATTCCGGGACGGAACCCGTGCCGGGTGTGGGCATGCGGAGTGCCTCGCTCAGGTCATCGGGGGGAGCCGGCGTTTAACCGGGGACTTCTTGACGATGGCGGTGTTGGTTTCCGCGTAGCCGTTGATCCTGTCCAGCAGCGTGTCGAGCTGTTCCATCGAACGAACCTGGAGGCGGGCGATGAAGCAGTCGTCACCGGTGACCTTGTCGCACTCGGTGAACTCGGCGATGTCCTGGATCTGTCGCTCGACCTCGTGCAGCCTGCCGGGCAGGGGGCGGATGCGCACGATCGCCTGGAATTGGTAGCCGAAACAGCGGGGGTCGACATCCAGGGTGTAGCCGCGGATCACGCCGCGTTCTTCCAGCTTGCGCAGGCGTTCGGCGACGCTCGGGGCCGATAGCCCGCTGACCTGGGCGAGAGCCTTGAGGGACAGTCGCGAGTCAGCCATGAGGGCGTTGATCAGGCGTTGGTCGATGTCGTCGGTCATGTCGGCCTCGAAAGTTTTTTTTCAAAATAGCCCTGATAAAAAAGGTCGTCACGGGTTTTTGCCTGAGTAATGCGATGGAGGGCTGGAAGACGACTTTGGATAATCATAGGCCTGTCTTGCGGGAGAGCGCCCATGAACGATCCGATCCGTCGCGGTACGCTGGAAATGACTTCGGCCATGCTGATCTGCGGCACCATTGGCTGGCTGGTGCTGCTCTCCGGGCAGCCCGTGCTGGACGTGGTGTTCTGGCGCTGCGTATTCGGTTTCGCCACGCTGCTGGTCGCCTGTGCCGCGCTGGGTTTCCTGCGCCGCGGCAGCCTGGGGCGCGAGGCGTTCCTGCTGGCGCTCCTCAGCGGGGTGTTCATCGTCGGCAACTGGGTATTGCTATTCGCATCCTACTCACGGGCTTCGATCGCCATCGGTACCGCGGTCTACAACGTCCAGCCGTTCATGCTGGTGGGGCTAGGCGCGGTGTTTCTCGGCGAGAAGGTCACTGCGCGCAAGCTGGGCTGGCTGGGGCTTTCGTTCGCCGGCATGCTGGCGATCGTCAGCGCCCACGGCGACAGCGACGCCCCGCGCGGGGACTACCTGTTCGGTATCCTCCTGGCGCTCGCTGCCGCGCTGCTGTATGCCTTTGCCGCGCTGATCGTGAAGCGCCTGCAAGGCACGCCGCCGCATCTTATCGCCTTGATCCAGGTGGGCACCGGCGTGCTGATGCTCGCACCGCTGGCGAACCTTGCCGAACTGCCCCGGCACGTTGCTCCCTGGGCCAGCCTGGCGACCCTGGGAATCGTCCATACCGGGCTGATGTACGTACTGCTCTACGGCGCCATTCAGAAATTGCCGACGGCGCTGACCGGTGCCTTGTCCTTCATCTATCCGGTCGCGGCGATCCTGGTGGACTGGCTGGTCTTCGAACATCGCCTGAGCCTGGCCCAGTGGCTTGGCGTGGCTGCCATCCTGCTCGCCGCGGCGGGCATGCAGCAGGGTTGGAGCGTGCGCCTGCCGAGGCCGGCGGTGCGTCGCGGCTGAGGCGCGGGGGAAAGAAAAAGCCCCGCGACGAGGCGGGGCTTTTCTACGGCGATCTCGGCCGATCAGTTGCCGAAGACCTTGAAGCGTTCGCTTTCGGCGATGAAGGCTTTCTCGCCCGCCGGAGCGGCGATGGCGCCGAAAGGCATCTGTGCGCGCAGCTTCCAGCTTTCCGGCAGGTTCCAGGTCTTGTGGGTCTGCGCATCTACCAGCGGGTTGTAGTGCTGCAGGCTGGCGCCGACTTTGTGCTCGGCGAGGGCGGTCCAGACCGCGAACTGGGCCATGCCGCTGGCCTGCTCCGACCACACCGGGAAGTTGTCGGCGTAGAGGGCGAACTGCTCCTGAAGCTGGCGCACTACCGTCTGGTCTTCGAAGAACAGTACGGTGCCGGCACCGGCGGCGAAGGAATTGAGCTTGGTTTCGGTGGCGGCGAAAGCGTCGGCGGGAACGATCTTCTTCAACTCGTCCTTGGCGATGTTCCAGAACTGCTCGTGCTCGGCGCCGAACAGGACGACCACCCGCGAGCTCTGCGAGTTGAACGCGGAAGGGCTGTGCGAGACGGCCTCCTTGACCAGTTCGACGATTTTCTCCTGGGAGACGGGCAGTTGCTTGTCCAGGGCGTAGATGGTGCGGCGGTTCTTGATGGAGGAGAGGAATGCGTCAGACATCGTGAGGCTCCTTGTTTGGAAATTGGATTCGATATTAACGACGGCCTCGATGAGATCAATGGGAAATAACCGGTGATTCCTATCGGCTGATGCGATGGATACCCGGCTTACCCAGGAAAGCCGGGTATCCACGGTCCAGCGCGGCCAGCAGCGAGAGACGGCAAGTAAGGATGAAAATGGAATATCGAGAAAGTCGATGGGCATAAAACCGCGAGGACTTGGCCTTTGATTCAGGTCAAGGAGGGTGAAGGCCGGGGAGGCGGCCAACCTTTAGTGATGGTGACCTGGCAGCCCGGCTCGGTGATGGTTCGATTGTAGGATTGTCGGACAAAAACTGGAGCGCACGATGTTTGAAAATTTCTCTCCCAGCACCATGCTGGCCATCAAGAAGTACGCCTATTGGCTCTGGCTGCTGCTGGCGTTGTCCATGCCGTTCAACTACTGGATGGCCCAGGACAGCGCGCATCCGGCCTTCTGGGCATTTTCCCTGGTGATTGCGGTATTCGGCATCGGGCCGCTGCTGGACATGCTGTTCGGCCGCGACCCGGCCAACCCCGACGAGGAAACCCAGACGCCGCAGTTGCTCGGCCAGGGCTATTACGTATTGCTGACCCTGGCCACGGTGCCGGTGCTCATCGGTACGCTGGTGTGGGCCGCTGGCGTGTTCGTCGCTTTCCAGGAGTGGGGCTGGCTCGGCCGGTTGGGCTGGATCCTCTCGATGGGCACGGTGATGGGAGCGGTGGGGATCGTCGTCGCCCATGAGCTGATCCACAAGGACTCGGCGCTGGAGCAGGCTGCCGGCGGCATCCTGCTGGCCGCCGTGTGCTACGCGGGGTTCAAGGTCGAGCATGTGCGCGGCCACCATGTGCATGTGTCTACGCCGGAGGACGCTTCGTCGGCGCGTTTCGGCCAGTCGGTCTACCAGTTCCTGCCGCATGCCTACAAGTACAACTTCCTCAACGCCTGGCGCCTTGAAGCGGTGCGGCTGCGCAAGAAGGGCCTGCCGGTGTTCGGCTGGCAGAACGAACTGATCTGGTGGTACCTGCTGAGCCTGGCGTTGCTGGTCGGTTTCGGTTGGGCGTTCGGCTGGCTGGGGATGGTTTTCTTCCTTGGCCAAGCGTTCGTCGCGGTGACCCTGCTGGAGATCATCAACTACGTCGAGCACTACGGCCTGCATCGGCGAAAGGGCGAGGACGGGCGCTACGAGCGGACCAACCATACCCACTCCTGGAACAGCAACTTCGTCTTCACCAACCTGGTCCTGTTCCATCTGCAACGGCATTCCGACCATCATGCCTTCGCCAAACGCCCCTATCAGGTCCTCCGTCATTATGACGATAGCCCGCAGATGCCCAGCGGTTATGCCGGGATGGTGGTGCTGGCGCTGATCCCGCCGCTGTGGCGGGCGGTCATGGACCCCAAGGTGCGGGCCTACTATGCGGGCGAAGAGTTCCAGTTGACGGCCGAACAGAGCGAGCGGCCGGCAGCTTCCTGAGAATGGCCGGCGTCCCCGCTCCGTGCCCGAATAGCTCTTCGTTCGGGCAATCCCGCCTTGCCTGGGGTTGACTATCCTTAGCGATATCTCGGCACGGAAAGGAGCCCAGGGATGAACATTCGGCAGAGAATCCTCGCTTCGGGCGCCATCGGCATCGTGGCTGTGGTGCTGCTAGGCGGGGTCGGCTTCTGGGGGCAATTGCGGTTGGGCAAGGCGCTGTCGGAGAACGAGCTGAGCGTCAATGCGCTGCGCAACCACATGGAAGGCGACATGATGCACGACGCCTTGCGCGCCGACGTCCTCGCGGCGTTCGTGGTCCAGCCCGGCGACGGCGCGGCGGCCGAGCAGGTCCGCCAGGACCTGCAGGAGCACAGCCAGTGGTTTCGCAAGGTGGTCGAGCAGAACCAGGGGCTGCCTCTCAACGACGCCATCCACCAGGCGCTGGTCGAGTTGCGGCCCGACCTGGAAGCCTACATCGGCGCCGCCGAGAGCATCGTCGGCAAGGCGTTGCTCGATCCCGTGGCGGCACGGGCCGAGCTGCCGCAGTTCGTCCAGGCCTTCAAGGAGCTGGAAGGGCGCAACGAAGCGCTCAGCAGCCTGATCGAGAAACACGTCGAGCAGACCAACCGGGCGCGCGAAGACAGCATGCGCTATTCCGCCTGGATGCTCGCGGGCGGCATCCTGGTCGCCTGCCTGGTCCTTGGACAGCTCTGTCGCCAGTTGCTGCGCGCCGTCCTGCAGCCGCTACGCAAACTGGTTTCATCGGCCCGGGTGATCGCCCAGGGCAACCTGCAGGAGCCGATCGGTGTCGACAGCGACGATGAGGCCGGACAGTTGCAGCGGGCCTTGGGCGAGATGCAGGAGAACCTGCGGCAGATGATCACCATCATCCGCCAGGAAAGCGAAGAACTCCATGACACCTCCCAATCCATCGGCCAGACCTCGCAGTCGATCGTCGACGGTGCCAGCCAACAGGCCGACAGCGCCACCAGCATGGCCGCGAGCATGGAAGAGATGATCACCAATATCTCGCAGATTTCCGACCACGCCGACAACGCCAGGGTGATCTCGGCCAAGTCCGAGGAGCTGGCCAGCAGTGGCGGGCAGGTGATCCTCAACGTGGTGGAAGGGATGAGCCGCATCGCCGACGTGGTCAACCAGTCCTCCACCAGCATCACCGCTCTCGGCCAGTCGTCGGACGAGATCCATTCGATTATCCAGGTGATCAAGGGGATCGCCGAGCAGACCAACCTGCTGGCGTTGAACGCCGCCATCGAGGCGGCGCGGGCCGGAGAGGCCGGGCGCGGTTTCGCCGTGGTCGCCGACGAGGTACGCGGGCTGGCGGCGCGGACCACCCAGTCGACCCAGGAGATCACCGCGATGATCGAGCGCATCCGCGCCAGCACGGGGCAAGCGATCAACAGCATGGAGGCCGGCGTGAGCCGGGTCAACGAGGGGGTGTCGTTCGCCCGCCAGGCAGGGGTGTCGATCAACGAGATCCTCGATGGAACCCGTCATGCCGCGTCGGTGGTCGATGAGATTTCCCAGACCATCCGCGAGCAGTCGCGCGCCAGTGATGAAATCGCCCAGCGCGTGGAACTCATCGCCCAGCGTTCGCAGCAGAACACCCAGGCGATGCACGAGATGGCCGCCACCGCCAGGCGCCTGAACGAGGTTGCAGCGACCATGCGCTCGTCGGTGGAGCGCTTCAAGATCTGACGGGAGCCGCCTAGGTCGTCGACTCCGGGAGGCGCACGAACAGCGTGTAGCGTGCGCCTTCGATCGCTTCGAAGGCGATCAGCTTCTCGATCAGCGCCAGGTTCAGGACCTTGCCCGCGTTGAGCAGCAGCATGCCGTTGTTGGCGGTGAGGTTGCGCGCCAGCACCATGCCCGGAACCAGGTCGCGGGTGCCATGGGCACGGACTTGCGGATCGGCCAGGGTGACATCGGCAAGGGTCGTCGCGCAGACCTGGATGAACGGTTCGATCAGCTCGGGGTCGTACAGCCGGCCGGCGTATTTGCGGATGTACATCAGTGCTTCGTCGCGATTCATGCGCCGTTCGAGGATCAGTCCGCGCTGCAGCTCGACGAAATCCACCGCCAGCTTCAAGAGGCGCGAGCCCAGGGGAATGGCCTCGCCCTTGAGGTGGTCCGGATAGCCGCTGCCGTCCCAGTGCTCCTGGTGATGGCGAATCAGGCGGGCGGCGTCCTGCATCGGTTCCAGCGACATCAGCAGCGACTCGCTGAGTTCCGGGTAGCCGCGGAAACGATCGCGGTCGTGGTGATAGAGCAGGTCCGAGGGCGAGCTGAGCAGGGTGTCGTTCCAGCTCAGCTTGCCGATGTTGTAGAGCGCCGCGGCCATCGCCAGGTCGCGACCATCCGATTCGTCGACGAGGCCGCTGGCACAGCAGGCGCGGACCAGTTCGATGATTTGCTGGTTGGTCTGCTTGTCCTTGGGCAGGCGCTGGTTGACCAGCAGCGAGAAGACTTCGGTGCCGACCACGTAGCTGCGCTTTAGCTCCTCATAGGCGAGGTCGAGCATGTCGGCGGTCTGCTGCAGTTCGGCGGTGCGCGCCTGAACGCGCTTTTCCAGCGTGGCGTTGAGTTGCTGGAGGCGGTCGTTCTGCTCCTGGGTAAGTCGCTCCAGGCGCCGCCGCTCGCGCTCGGAATGCAGGTATTCGAGCGACTGGCGCAGGGTCAGCAGCAACTCGTCGTCGTTCCACGGCTTGCTCAGGTAATGGTGGATGCGCCCTTCATTGATGGCCTTGGCGATGGTTGGCAGGTCGGCATGGCCGGTGAGCAGGATGCGAATGGTTTCCGGGGAGCGGCGATGGATTTCCGCGAGCAGGGCAGCGCCGTCCATGTTCGGCATGCGGGCGTCGGACACCACCAGGTCCACGGGCCGGCTTTCCAGCAGTTGCAGGGCCTGTTCGCCGCTCTCCGCCAGCAACAGGTCGTAGGGCTGGTTGCGTAGCAGCCGGCGCAGGCTGCTGAGGATCAGCGGCTCGTCGTCGACCAGCAGCACGCTGAAGCGGATCTCCGTCTCGTTGGAAGGAGGTGCGCTATCGTTCATGAGTGTCTGTCCACCGGGTGAGTTTTGCCTGAATACTTCAGGCAAGCATAGTCCGAGTCTGGCCTGGACGAGGGCGCATGCACGCGGCGGCTGGGCGAGCGGAGGTGCGGATCATGGAGACGTTACCCATCAGGAACCGGCGCTTGCTGGTGATCGATGAGCGGCAGGCGGATCGAGACCGTGTATGCGGGGTGTTGCAGGGAACCCTAGGGGCCGAATCGCCTCCCGTGGCGCCTGAGCGGGGCTACCAGGTGGATACGGCGGGAAGCGCCGAGGAGGCATTGGGGCGGATACGCTCGGCCCTCCAGGCCGATGCGCCGTATGCCGTGGTGTTTCTCGGGATGCCGTCGGTAGGCGCGGATATTCCCGTTCTCGAGCGGTTCTGGCGTCTCGACTCCCGCTTGCAGGTCGTGGTGCATGCGCCTCCCGCCGATTTTCCGCTATTGGCGCCGTGGGCTGCGGAAGAGCGCCTGCTGCTCCTCGGCCTGCCTTTGCAGGGACAGGAGGTCCGCCAGATGGCCGGCAATCTCAGCGCCAAGTGGAACGTGACGGCTCACCTCCAGTTGCAGATGAGCCGGATGGAGGCTGCCATCCAGGAGATCACCCGGGAAGTCGGCCAGGCCAAGGAGGCGCTGGAGAAAGAGATCGGCGAGCGCAAGGAACTGGAAAGCCAACTGGTGCAGACGGAGAAGCTTGCCTCGATCGGCCACCTGGCCGCCGGCGTCGCCCATGAGATCAATAACCCCATCAGCTACGTTTCCTCCAACTACACCACCCTGGAGGAGCACGTCAGGCGTTTGCTGGAGGTACTTGAAGCCTATGAAGAGGCTCGCCCCGCGATCCGCGACGAGGCGCTGGCAAGACGCCTGGAGCAGCTCGGCGAGCGGGTCGAACTGGCCTTCGTCAAGGAGGATGTCGCCGTGTTGCTGCGCGAATCCAGGGAAGGTATAGGGCGGGTGCGCAAGATCGTCCAGGACCTGAAGAACTTCTCCCGCGTCGACGCCGAGGACGACTGGCAGTGGACCGATCTGCACCAGGGGATCGAGTCGACCCTCAATATCGTCGCCAGCGAACTGAAGTACCGGGCCGACGTGGTCCGCGAATACGGCGATCTGCCCGAGGTGAAGTGCCTGCCGTCGCAGATCAACCAGGTGGTGATGAACCTGGTGATGAACGCGGCCCAGGCGATGGGGCCGGAGCGGGGTCGCATCGTGATTCGCACGGGGCATACCGTGGAGCATGCCTGGATCGAGGTGGAAGACTCGGGGCAGGGTATCTCCCCCGAGATCCTGCCGCGCATCTTCGATCCGTTCTTCACCACCAAGCCGGTAGGCAAGGGGACCGGCCTGGGGTTGTCGCTCTCCTACGGCATCGTCCAGAAACACGGCGGCACCATCGAGGTACGTAGCCAGCCGGGAGTCGGCAGCGCTTTCCGGATCGTGCTTCCCCTGGAATCGCCCGGCAACCTGGGCGGAGCCCACGGAAATTAACTGTTGCGCCGGCTAGGGTAACGTAAGACAATGATTTATCTACCGTTTGGGGTGGGTCTCGGGTTGGGATGCCGGTTTGGTTCCCGTTGCCGGCTCACTTGAAGCGAGATCCTGCCCGGATGGCGAAATCGGTAGACGCAAGGGACTTAAAATCCCTCGGGGGTAACCC
Source organism: Pseudomonas sp. HMSC076A11 (assembly GCF_001810205.1). NCBI lineage: Bacteria > Pseudomonadati > Pseudomonadota > Gammaproteobacteria > Pseudomonadales > Pseudomonadaceae > Pseudomonas > Pseudomonas sp. HMSC076A11. The sequence goes on from NZ_KV800311.1 coordinate 132,278, forward strand.
CGTGCCGGTTCGACCCCGGCTCCGGGCACCATTGTGTTTCCTGGCGTTCAGCCGACTTCTGCGTTCCTTCCCCGATTTTCTTCCGGCCCGCCATCGCGCGGCAATCAACGAGTCGACGTTGCCTTCTTTCCCTCCTCGGCCTTGGAGGCGTTTCATTCTAGTACGGCTCCGTATAGGGTTCGCCCTGGCTGGTGTGCGGGAGTGTTTGTGCAGCTTGAAGTAGTTGTCTTTGGAAGTTTGATTTTTTGTCGTTATCTTCTGCTCCTGCTTTTTAATTTCCTTTCCGAATATATTCAATTCACTGGCGGAATTATCCTCTTTTCTCCTGCATGAATTGGTAGGCGGTACTTCCTCGTTGCTGTGCTTTGCTGACAGGGAAGGATCGCGAATCAGGGTTTTTCGCCTCTTTCGTTTATGAACAGGAATTCATATATCGGAGATCAATCATGGCTTGGAAAGGTGAGGTTCTGGCTAATAACGAAGCAGGGCAGGTAACGTCGATTATCTACAATCCGGGTGATGTCATTACCATCGTCGCCGCCGGTTGGGCCAGTTACGGACCTACCCAGAAATGGGGGCCGCAGGGCGATCGGGAGCATCCGGACCAAGGGCTGATCTGCCACGATGCGTTTTGTGGTGCGCTGGTCATGAAGATTGGCAACAGCGGAACCATTCCGGTCAATACCGGGTTGTTCCGTTGGGTTGCACCCAATAATGTCCAGGGTGCAATCACTCTTATCTACAACGACGTGCCCGGAACCTATGGCAATAACTCCGGCTCGTTCAGTGTCAATATTGGAAAGGATCAGTCCTGATAACTTGTCTCGGAAAAAAAGGGCCCGAATGGGCTCTTTTTTTAAATACAAATAAAGTGAAGTTGCCCGTGTGGCCGTTATGAACGGACAGGCAGCGCTTCGCAGTTGCGACTACCAATGACAAGGGTATCGAACTCCTGGGGCTGCCGCGGTCGTGGGAAACCGAGCGAGGGGGGGCGGGGAACTGCTTCAACACGCTTCGGTCTGAACGGGAATATCGATTCCTGACCCGATTCAGAATTCCGTCCACATAGTAGACAGTACCGAAGCCGATGCCCTGCCGACTTTCCCTGGTTGTATTTCCCGCTCTCTTCTCCATTGCCGCTGGCGCCGCGGAGGAACTCAAGGACATGGCAGGTTCGACCATCGTCGTTGCCGGAAGACTCGAGGCCGTCGAATGCCCTGGCGCAGGCCTGTACGATTGCACGGGGTGGCCTGCCAACCTGTACCGTTTCGAGGGACAGGACGTGTGCCTCAGCATCGAGGCTGGCTGCGATTACAGTTGCGATGGCATTCTCAGCGAGAAGGGCGGCACGCAATCGATCCTGGTTTCCGGCTCCTATCGCGATCACATCCGCAAGGTGGAAGGCACGCAGGTCTCCTGCCCGCTCTAGAGACGCTCGGCCGAGCGCTGGAAACATCGCGAGGTGCAACGGACGGTCTGCCGCCCGCTGAAGAAGGCGAGCGGCGCGGGATGTGCTAGGGTGCCCGTTTGCAGGGAGGACCCAGGGCATGGAGCACCCATACAAGACCCCAGAGGCGGACCTGGCCGAGGAGAAGCTGACTGCGAGAGGTTTCCTTTCCGGCGGGCAGCCGCTGTGGAAGGCATTCTGGCTGTTCTTCGCTGCGGGTTTCTTATTGCTCAGCGTCGCCGCCAGGCAGGCGATGGTGGCCATTGTCGATCCGCTGATGCAGGAAGCTCCCGGCGAACATGCGGTGGCCCTGACCTTGTGGGGAATGGTCGGTGTCGAGCTGGTTAGGCTGGCCTACCTGTGCCTCAGCCTCGTCGTGGTCTGGCGCTGCGGGCGCAATTCCCGCTGGGTGGCTGCGCGCCATGCCAGCAGGGCGGTGCTGTTGGCACTGATACTCCTGACCCTTTACTCGATCTATCTGGTCTGGGCCTTGCTCGCCAGTCCCTGAGCGACGCGCCGAGGCTGGCGAGCATGCTGGTAGGGCCCACTCCACGTGCCTGCGTTGGCTAACGCCGCAGCCAGTCCTCCAGTTGCTCCGGCAGCATCGGCTGGGCGATCAGATAGCCCTGGCCCTCGTGGCAGCCCCAGGCCTGCAGCAGGTGGAAGGTGTCGTGGGTCTCGATGCCTTCCGCGACCACCCGATAACCCAACTGGCTGGCCAGGCCGATCACCGCCTGGGTGACGCTCTGCGCCTTCGGCGAGCCGGCGAGGTCGCGGGTGAACGATTGGTCGAGCTTGATGGCGGTGATTGGCAGATCGCGCAGGTAGGTCCAGTTGCTGTAGCCGGTGCCGAAGTCGTCCACCGCGATGCCCATGCCAAGCTCCCGGGCACGCAGCAGCACCGAGCCGACCGCCGAGGCGTCGCGGATGAGTACGCTTTCGGTGAATTCCAGCTCGAGGGCGGAAAGGTCGATGTCGTAGGTTTTGGCGAGTCTGACGGCCTCTTCCAGGAAGCTGCTGTCTTCCATGTCCGATGCCGATACGTTGATCGCCAGCCTGAGCGGGATGTTCCGTGCGTTCCATTGCGCCAGCTGGGCCATGGCATGGCGCAGCACCCAGTCGCTGAGGGGGCGCATCAGTGCGGTTTTCTCCGCCAGGGGCACGAATTCGGCGGGGCTGACGAAGCCGAGTTGCGGGTGCCGCCAGCGCAGCAGCGCTTCCACGCCCGTGCACCTGCCTGTCGGCAGGTCGATTTTCGGCTGATACACCAGATGGAAGCCTTCTTCGGTTCCGATCGCCTGGGACAGCGAGGTCAGCAATGTGAAGGCACGCTGCTGGGCCTGGTCCAGCGGCGGGTTGTAGCGGGCCCAGCCGACACCGCGGTCGCGGGCGTCGTCGGCCGCGCTGACCACCAGGCGCAGCCAGTCCTGATCGCCGTCGAGGGGATCGTCGGCAAGCGGTAGTACGCCGAGGCCCACGTTGGCCTTGATCGGGATCCCGCGACATACGACGGGGCTTTCGAAGGCCCGCAGCAGGCGGAGGCAGACCGACTCGGTTTCTTCCTGTTGCTGCCGTGGCAGGAGCAGTCCGAAGCGCGTCGGGCTGATCTTGTAGAGAGTGAAATCCGGCAGTTCCGCGCGGATGCGGTCGCGCGCCTCGAGCATGAGGTCGTTGGAAAAGGGATAGCCCAGCGTACGGATGATGGTATTCAGCAGGGCGAGGGGCAGGAGGTCGGCGGCGATCACGGTGAGGGCGCCGTCGCGCTGCAGGCGCAGGGAAACGTCCTCCTGCAGGCGGAGACGGTTGTACAGGCCGGTTGGCTCGTCGATGTAGTTGGTCGAGCGGAGCGTATGGATACGGGCCATCACCAGCCGGGCGAAGTGCTCGAGCATGGCGACGTCCCGCTCGGCCAGCGGCCCGCGTGGTTCCCGGTCGATGACGCAGAGGCTGCCGAGGTTGAGACCTTCCGCGGTGGCCAGCGGAGCCCCGGCGTAGAAGCGGATGCGCGGTTCGCCTTGCACATAGGGGTTGTCCCGGAAGCGCGGGTCGAGGGTGGCGTCGGCCACCTCGAATACTCCCTTGCCCAGGATCGCATAGGCGCAGAACGAATCCCGTCGCGGCGTCTGCCGGATATCGAGGCCGATGCTCGCGCGAAACCACTGGCGCTGATGGTCGAGGATGGAAATGAGCGCGATGGGCGTCTGGAAGTAGGACGTAGCGGCGGCGAGGATTTCCTCGAATACCTCGTCCGCACCTTCTTCCAGCAGACCGAGTTGGTCGACGTAGGCCTGTCTCGAATGCTCGTCCTCGGGATAGGGTGGGGTTGCCATGCTGGACTCCTGGGCTACTGCGATGTCGGGCATCGGCAATCAATGATGTCATTGTGCCTTTATTTCGTGGAGCGCGGGCTCTTTTCCCAGATTGCAGCGATGAAAGGGCGTGGAGGTTGATCGCGGTCATGCCGGTACGGCCTTCGACGCCGACGCCAGCTCTGCGAAATCGATTACCTGGTAAACGGACTCTTCCTATATCGGCCAGCATCACCGCTCGCTAAAACGGTCGCACATGCTTCCACCGAGAAAAGACATGTCCGACACGCTCTCCTTCGCCTCGCGCCTCTGCAAGTTCGTCATCCTTCTCGTCATCCTGCTGATCGGCGGCGCCAGCCTCTTCCTGTGGTGGCTGGGGCGGCCTTACCAGGACGCCATATCCGCCTTCGTCCCGTTGCTCATGCCGATGCTCGTGCTGGTGCTGGCGTTCGATACGTTCCGGGCCCTCGCCCGAACGAGGCGCTAGGCGTCAGCGAGGCAGCGCTGTATTCCCGTCGTTTTACCCTGCCAGTTCTGGTAGGCGGCGGGTCTTCTCAGGCAAGCGCTTGAACTGGATGAGGTTTCCGGATTTGTCCTGTTTCCGTGGCGAAGCCGTGCTTGCCTAATCCCCCGGTTCATCTAGATATACCCATGGCTTTCTCAGGGTTAAGGAGAAGTCATGCAACGAATCGTCATCGTCGGGGGCGGAGTGGGCGGCACCATGCTCGCCAACCTGCTGGTCGTCCGGCTCTACCCGGAGATACTCGGCGGCGAGGTGCAGGTACTGCTGATTTCCGACTCGCCGGATCACTACTACAAGCCGGCCTTCATGTACGTCGCCTTCGAGCAATTCTTCCTCGAAGATCTGAAACGACCGCAGCGCTCGCTGCTGCGGCCGGAAGTGATTTTCCAGCTCGACCGGGTCGACCGTTTCGATTTCCCCCGCCAGGAACTGCAGACCCGCAGCGGCAGGCGCCATGGCTACGACTACCTGGTGATCGCCACGGGTTGCGTGCCGGCTCCGGAACGTATCGAGGGGCTGAAAGAGGCTGGCGACCATTTCTACCAGTACCAGCCGGCCCGTCGGTTGGCCGAGCGGCTGGCGAGCCTGGAGTCGGGGCGGGTATTCATCACGGTGAGCTTCCCGAGGACGCCGAACGTGCCCCACCAGTGCGGGATCGCGCCTGTGGAGACGACCCTGATGCTCGACGACTACTTGCGCCGCCGGGGTGTCCGCGAACGTGTCGAGATCGTCTACACCTATCCCACCACGGCCCAGTTGCTGCGCAACTGTCTGTTCCTGCAACGACCGACCTGCGAAATCCTGCCGAGCCTGTTCGAGCAACGCGGCATCCGTTTCCAGCGCGGTTTTACCCTGGCCAGGGTCGACCCGGAGCGGCGCATCGCCTATTCGGAGGAGGGCGACGAGCAGCCGTTCGACTTGCTCATGGCGACACCGCCGATCCACGCCGTGGATGCGGTCAGGGAGTGCGGCCTGTCCCAGGCCGCCGCCGACGAAGGCTGGTTGCCGACGAACCATGAAACCTTGCAGGTGTATGGCGTCGACCGGGTGTATACCCTGGGCGATACCGTCGATCTGCCGGTGAGCAAGGCCGGTGGGGCCTGTCACAACCAGGCGCCGGTAGTCGCCAGCAACATCGCTGCCGAGATTCGTCTCGGCAAGCCCTGCGCGATCTACGATGGACGAGTCCAGGCTGTCGCGCAGATGGGCCTGAACGCCGGAATGCCGCTCTGGTACGACTATCGGCACGACGTAAAGCCGACCCCGCCGACCAAGCTTGGCGGGTTGTTGCGCCAGGGTTTCAATCGCGGCCTGTACTGGGCCGTAGCCCGTGGAATGCTTTGACCCCGCACGGGGAGGAGCCGACATGGATAGCCATCAGCAGCCATACGCGTCGCAGGCGCAGGCCGATACCACCCTGTTTCCCGAGCAGACCCGCGAGAGTCTCCAGGCCCTGGCCGTCAAGTTGCAGCCGCTGATCGAGGGCCACCGCCTGGACAACCTGGTGGATCTGCTGTCACTGCTTTCGGATATCGTCGATCTGCTGGACCCGGCCATGGTGGACAGGCTGGCGCAGCTCTTCGAGCAGGTCACCAGCGTCGGTTGGTCAGTCGGCAACGCGGTACGCGTGGCCAAGGCGGAGCTGCTCCGAGAGCAGCCGCCAAGCCTGAAAGACCTGCTGCGGTTGTTGCGCGACGCCGATACCCGGCGCGGGTTGGCTCTCGTGCTGGGTAGTTTGCGCAGCCTGGGGTGCCAACTCGCCGCGGAGCAGGAGGTTGCCCATGGTGCATGACCTTCTCCGAGATCGTGCGGATCTAGAGGCGCGTTGGAACCCTTCCGCCTACATGCAGTTCGCCCGATTGCGCCAGCGGCCGGTGGTTGAGTTGCTGGACCATATCGAGCTGTGCTGTCCGGAGCGGATCTACGATCTTGGCTGCGGAACCGGCATCGCTACCGAATTGCTCGCCCGCCGCTGGCCGCTGGCCGAACTGCACGGCGTGGACAGCTCCGTGGAGATGCTCGAGGAGGCCGCGCGCTTGCCGATCAAGGCCAGTTGGGAACGCGCCAACCTGCGCCACTGGTGCGCCGAGCGCCCTGCCAGCCTGCTGTTCGCAGCGGCGGTACTGCACTTTCTCGAAGATCACGGCAAGCTGCTGCCACGCCTGCTGGGGCAACTGGCTCCGGGAGGCTGCCTGGCGGCGCACATGCCGAACTGGCGCGATGCTTCCTGGTATCGCCTGATGCTCGATGCGCTGGACAGTGCGGGCCCCGGTGGTGCATCGCTGGGCAGCCCCGCGTTGCGCTACCGGCTGCATCGGCGCAATGTGCTGTCGCTGGACAACTACTACCGGCTACTGGCGCCGCTGACGGCGGAGCTGGACATCTGGGAGACCGAGTACCTGCAAGTGGTGGACGGCAACGACCCGATCTTCGATTGGATCAAGGTCTCCGCCTTGCGTCCGGTGCTCGGCGAACTGGACGAAGAGGCGCGTCGGCGCTTCCTCGACCGTTACCTGGAACTGCTGCACCGTCACTATCCACGGGAACTGGATGGACGAACGCTGTTCCCGTTCCGTCGAGTATTCATCGTCGCCAGTCTCGGCCGCTGAACGGGCGTTTCAGTGATCGGAGAGAATGTCCACGGCGCCCGGCTTGTCGTAGGCGCCGAAGCGATCGACCAGGGTCGCGCTGGCGGCGTTCAGGCCCAGCACGTCGACCTGCACGCCGCGCTGGCGAAAGCCCAGGACCACCTTGTCCAGTGCCGCGACGGCGGTGACGTCCCACAGGTGGGCGTGGCGCAGGTCGATGAGCACATGCTCCAGTGTCTCTTTCAGGTCGAAGGCAGCGACGAACCTGCCGGACGACGCGAAGAACACCTGTCCCCTCACCTGGTAGTGGCGGCGGGTGCCGTCGGCGGAGCGTTCGCTGTCGATATCGAGGTAGTGCCCGATCTTGTTGGCGAAGAACAGCGAGGCCAGGAGAACGCCGGCGACCACGCCGAAGGCCAGGTTGTGGGTGGCGAGGACCACGCCGACTGTCACCAGCATGACCAGGTTGGTCGATAGCGGGTAGCGCTTCAGGTTGCGGATCGACTCCCAGCGGAAGGTGCCGATGGACACCATGATCATCACCGCCACCAGGGCCGCCATGGGAATCCGCCCGACCCAGTCGCTGAGGAACACCACCATCAGCAGCAGCGCGACGCCGGCCACCAGGGTCGAGAGCCGGCTGCGCCCGCCGGATTTAACATTGATCACCGACTGGCCGATCATCGCGCAGCCAGCCATGCCGCCGAGCAGGCCGGTGGCGATGTTCGCCAGGCCCTGGCCCTTGCATTCGCGGTTCTTGTCGCTGCCGGTGTCGGTCATCTCGTCGACGATGGTGGCGGTCATCAGCGACTCCAGAAGGCCGACCACCGCCAGGGCGGCGGAGTAGGGCAGGACGATCAGCAGGGTGTCGAGGTTCAGCGGCACGTCCGGCCAGAGGAACAGCGGCAGGCTGTCGGGCAACTGACCCATGTCGCCGACGGTGCGGATGTCCAGGCCCAGGTAGATGGATATGCCGGTGAGGACCAGGATGCATACCAGCGGAGAGGGCAGCAGCCGGCCGATCCGGGGCAGGTGCGGGAAGCCGTAGACGATCGCCAGGCCCGCGGCGGTCATCGCGTAGACCGGCCAGCCGACATCGGTGAGTTCGGGTAGCTGGGCCATGAAGATGAGGATCGCCAGGGCATTGACGAAACCGGTCACCACCGAGCGCGAGACGAAGCGCATCAGCGAACCCAGGCGCAGGTAGCCGGCGAGTATCTGCAGCACGCCGCAGAGCAGGGTCGCCGCCAGCAGGTATTGCAGGCCGTGGTCCTTCACCAGGTTGACCATCAGCAGCGCCATGGCGCCAGTCGCGGCGGAGATCATTCCCGGACGGCCGCCGGCGAAGGCGATCACCCCCGCCATGCTGAAGGAGGCGTACAGGCCGATCTTCGGGTCGACCCCGGCGATGATGGAGAAGGCGATGGCCTCGGGGATCAGCGCCAGGGCGACGACCAGGCCGGCGAGCAGGTCGCCGCGGAGGTTGGAGAACCAGTTCTGTTTCAGCGTCTGTAGCATCGGGATACCCAGGGGCGAGGCACGGCCCGTGCAGTCGGTCGACAGCGCGGGCCGCGGGATGGCATTGGAAAAAACAAGGGATGACGACAGGCGTTCAGGCGAACGAACGCTGGCCACGGTCGTTCGGACGGTGGCCGGAAGGGGCAGGCATGGCTATGGCGGAGTGGGCAGCCAGGTCATCGGGGAGTAGCGGGTAGTCGCTTGCAGGGAGCGGCAGCATAGCCGATTCGACAGGTTCGACCAAGCCTGCAGCTCGGGCTTTCCCTGGGGTGCGTCGCGATCGACGGCATGGAACCAAACAAGCGAAACGGTTCTAAGCTATCGAGGGATCGTCCTCGCATGGAGAGAACATCATCATGTTCAACACTCGTTCTGTGCTGGCGCTGGTCGTGAGCCTGTCCCTGATCGGCGGTACGCCTGCCGTCCTGGCCGACCCGGGCAATGGCAAGGGCAACCCGCACGGTAACCAGATGGACGGCGGAAAGGGTAACAAGGGCAACAAAGGCAACCAGGGTGGCCACGACAACCATGGCGGCCCCGGCAACAAGGGCGGCGGCGCCGGCCAGAAGGGCAACGGCGGCGGCAACTGGGACTCGGGACCGCGTATCGACGTCGGCGGGGTACGGGTGATCCTCGGCGACAACCGCGGCTACTGGAACCCGGGGCCGGCCCTGCCGCCCGGCATCCAGAAGAACCTGGCGCGCGGCAAGCCGCTGCCGCCCGGCATCGCCAAGAAACTCGACGGCCGCCTGCTAGGCCGGCTGCCGCACTACGACGGCTACGAGTGGATGCAGGCCGGCACCGACCTGCTGCTGGTGGCGGTGGCGACCGGGCTGATCTACGAGGTGCTGGACAACGTCCTCGACTGATCGAACCCTGGCTGTGCATGGCGGATAGCGCCACAACGCTATCCGCCATGACCCCCCCGTTGGAGCGGCGGATAATCGCGTTGCGGTTGTCCGCCTTACCTCATGGAAGTCGTTTTCTTACCCCAGGTCAGGCCCGCAGGCGTTGCAGGGCATCGCCCAGTTGCGCGGAGAGGCCGTGGAGATCGCGGCTGGCGGCTTCGGTCTGCTCCACCTGTTCCTGGTTGCTGGAGGCGATCGAGGCGATTTCCGTGAGGTTGCGGGAAATGTCCTCGGCCACGGCGGTCTGTTCCTCGGCGGCGGTAGCGATCTGGCGGTTCATGTCGCGGATCGATTCGACCGAGGCGGTGATCTGGCGCAGCATGGCGCCGGCGTTGGCAACCTGCTCGGCACCGGCCTCGCTGCGCGACTGCCCGCTTTCGATGGCGCGCGCGGCATTCACCGCGCCGTTCTGCACGGTATCGATGATCTGGTGGATCTCGGCGATGGACTCGGCGGTGCGCTGCGCCAGGGTGCGGACCTCGTCGGCGACCACCGCGAAGCCACGGCCGGCATCGCCGGCGCGGGCGGCTTCGATGGCCGCGTTGAGGGCGAGCAGGTTGGTCTGCTCGGCGATGCCACGGATCACGTCGAGGACCTTGCCGATCCTGCCGCTATCGCTTTCCAATTGGCGGATGACCTCCACCGTATGGTCGATCTCCTTGCGCATCTCGCCGATGCTGCGAATCGTTTCTTCCATCACGTCTTCGCCGCGCTGGGCGGAATCGTCCGCCTCGTCGGCGGCCCTGGCCGCGTCGCCGGCGTAGCGCGCCACTTCCTGGGCGGTGGCGGACATTTCCTGCATCGCCGTGGCGACCTGGTCGGTGCGGCTGAACTGCTCGCGGGTACCGGCCGCCATCAGGCTGGCGATCGCGTTCAGCGAGCCGCTGGCGCTGTCCAGGTCGCGGGTACTGCGCCGCAGCCGGTCGAAGATGTCCACCAGGAAGTCGCGCAGGGTGTTGGCGGCCAGGGCCAGCTTGCCGAGTTCGTCCTTGCGCCGGATCTCGATGCGCTCGCCGAAGTCGCCATGGCTGAGCTGGGCGATGTGCTCGATCAGGCGTTGCACCGGACGGACCAGGTTGCGGTTGACCAGCCACAGGCTGAGCAGGGCGACGGCCAGGCTGGCGCCGATCAGCACCAGGCTGCCGAGCAGCATGGTGCGCCGGGCCTCCGCGCTGATGGAGGAGGAATGGAGATCACTGGCCTGGTGCAGTTCGTCGCGCAGGGTCTGCATCTGCGCGGTGGTGGCGCGGTCGATGCCGGTCACCGCCTGGTCGCCGGCGATGGGGTCGGCGCCCGCCTCGAGGAACCGTTGCCTGCCTTGTCGGTAAGCCGTACCGAGTCGCCGGTGCTCTTCGCGCAGGCGCTCGACACGATCCTTCAACTCGCCTTCGGCCACGCTGCCCAGGCGCCCGAGGATGTCCTGCACCGCTCGCTCCTGGGCTTCGAACTGGCTCCAGTATTTCGTCTGGGCCTCCGTCTGGCGTCCGCGCAGCAGGACGTTCTTCCATTCCTGGACCTGGCCGCGGAATTGCAGGTTGGCCTCGTCGATCAGTTGCGCCGCCCGCACGGGGCCGCCGAGCAGCTCGCGGTAGGCGCGTACGTCGCCGGTCAGCGAGCCGAAGCAGGCCAGGGCTATGAGTAGCAGCGCCGCCAGGCTGCCGCCGAGCAGGACAAGGATTTGCGCACGTAGGGATTGTTGCAGCATGGAACGCCTCGATGGATTGCCAGGTTGGACCGGCACGCAGGCTGCGACGAGGCAGCCGAGGACGTCCCTGTGGCCCGGCGAGGCGGGCATGGCGCGTGTTCCGGCTCGCAGAGTATCGACAGCGGATCTGACAACTTGAGGACGACGCAGGGGCCGGGCCAGAGCCGACGAAGGGAAATAGCTGGCATGGATGTTCTGCGGGGCTTCGGTTAATCTCTGTGACGAATGTCACATTGTGCCAGTCGAAGGATCTGACTCATGGATGTCCCTCCCACCGTTCAGGATGAACAGGCCGTTTCCCGCCAGTTGCACTCGTTGAGTGTGCGCAATCTCGCTCACCTGGCCGCTGCCCTGACCCAGCTCGGCTTCGAGCTGTCGCGCAGCTCCGACCCTGGCACCCGCCAGGCGGCCAATGCCTTCATCGGCCAGTTGGCCAATATCAACCAGGACATTGATCGACAGATCGAGCTGCTCAGCGCGCTGGACGCCGACAACGTGGGGTTTCGCCTGCTGGACGAGGTGCAATACCCGGATGCGCCCGAATGAGCCGACGCCAGGAGCACGCAAAGAGTGGAGGGGGTGTGCGGGCCGAGAGCGGCAGTCTCCCGGCGTGGCGCTGATCAGTCTTCCTGGCGCAGGTCGCTGAGCATCTGCTCCCAGTACTGGTTGGCCTTGCGGTTGAGATCGAAGGCGGCTTGACGCAACTGGTCGTACTCGGCGCCGCTGTAGCCGCTTTCGCGCAGCTTCTGGCGAGCGGCGTCGGCTTCTTCGCGCAGACGGTTGTAGGTCGCCTGGTCGTCCGCCCAGGTCCTGCCTGTGCGCCGGGTGTACTTGTCCTGGGGTTCAGCCATGGGTTCTCCTTGCGGGCCGGATGGGACTTGGAAAAACGCTGCGCTGAACAGACTTTTTCCAATGGCAAAAATTCAAAAAAAACTGACGGATTGCGCGACTTCGCTATTGGTACCGATGTCCCATACCTGTACGCCAGCCGATGAAATTTGTGCGTTCCTCGCCAAGTCGGCTAGCTTGTTCAGGCTTGCGCCTTGGCGCTCGCCGTCTCTCCGGTAAGCTGGGAACGTTGTCGCCATGGGCTCGGAGACTGCGCGGACGGCGCCATGGCGACAGGTCCGACCTTTCCCTCCGATGGGTTTTGCGAGTAAGGAAATGCTATGAGAAGCAAGGCGTCCGGCTTGGCGCTGGTGGTAGTGGCGGGGCTTGTGGCGGGTTGCGCCAGCAGTGGCTATCAGCCCGAGGTCGACTGGCCGGCCGGCTGGCAGGTGATCACCGAGAGCATCCCACCCGAGGCCAGCGACGTGGAGCAACTGGGCTCCCGGCAACTGGCGACCAAGCTCGGGCCGGGAGGCGAGAAGGAAGCCAGCATCGAGTTGCTCAGCCTGAAGATGATGGAAGAGGAGTCGGTGGAGATCGACGGCCAGTTCCAGAGTGTCTTCGATGTCGTCCAATCGGGCTACCGCAAGGCCGGGCTGGGCTCGCGCTGCACCACACCGATCCGCTCGAACCTCGGCGGCCTGGCATCGCTGGAGACCCACTGCCGGATCAGCCAGGGCAACGAGGTGCTGCTGACCCAGATCGTGGCGATGGCCCTGGGACAGCGCGCGATGTACTCCCTGGTATATACCGCCAGTCCGTCCAACAGCGTGGTCTACCGGCAGAGCTACCTGCGCACCCGGGCCAGCCTGGTCCTGCGCTGAAGGGCCAGCCGCTCGACGCCTGGACGCGACCGGAGTCGCTCAGGCTTCCTCGGGCGGCGCCTCGACGCTGAGATAGCGATGGGCGCCGCAACGCCGGCAACGTTGGCGCAGCATCAGGTCGGGGCCTACCGTGACCAGGCTACCTTCGTCCCAGCGGCAACCTCGCAAGAAACAACGCAAGCGCATGACTCCTCCCCGCGGGGCGGCTCGCCCCGTCCACGAAACAGGCAGTGGTGGTGTGGTTCACTCCGGCTTGTTCTTGTCTGGAGGTGGGAAAAGCCTGCGGCGAAGCGTCTAGAATGGGCAACCTAAATTCGCCGGTTCATTCCGCGGCGGGATTCATCACCCAACTGGCGGCGGTGACCTGCGGTGCCAGGCACAGCTCGCCGACCATCTGTTCCACCAGCGAATCCTCCTTGTGCAGGGTGAACACCACGGCGTTCACTTCCACGTTGCCGCTGCCTTTCAGCGCGTGGCTTTCCAGGCTCTGCAGGTTCAGGCGGTTGTCGCCCATGCGTTGCAGCAACTGCATGCGCACCAGCGCTTCGTTGCGCGCCTCGCAGGACACGCTGATCTGGTAGAAGCGCTCCTGCTCGGCCTCGCCCGAGGTGTGGCGGTCCACCACCCGGCCGAGAGCGGGCAGGAACAGGTTGGCGATGACGATCAGCGCGGTCGTCATGCAGGCCGCCAGGATGAAACCGCTGCCGGCCAGTACGCCGATCGCGCCGGTGCTCCAGATGCTCGCCGCAGTGCTCAGGCCGCGTACGCTGAGGCCGTCGCGCATGATCACGCCGGCGCCGAGAAAACCGATGCCGCTGACTACCTGGGCCGCCATGCGGGTCACGCTGACCTCGTTGTCGAGCAACAGCGGCAGGATCGAGAAGCTGGCCGCACCGAGTGCGACCATCGCGTGGGTGGCCATGCCGGAAGAGCGCTGTCGCCATTGTCGCTCGAGACCGACCAGCGCACCGAGGCCGAGGGCCGTCACCAGGCCGATGGCGATTTCCGGGGTCATGCTGTGCTCCTGTGAAAAAACCACCCATTCTACGCCGTTCCGTTGGGCCGCGCCGGGGCCGACGGCCCTGGGCGGATAAGCCTCTTGCGTTTACCTTTACGTTAACGTAAACATGCTCTTCGACTTCACCGACACCGCTCGCCGGTGTCCGTCGTAGCGCCCTGGCGGCGCAGGACGACGGTTCAGCGACATTCCCAGAACAACCACAACAAGGGAAAGCCATGAATCAGCCGAGCTATACCTCGGGTCGCCAGGATGTCGCCTTGCTGGCGACCACCGTCGGCGACGCCTTCGATGCCACCGTCGCGCGTCATGCCGAGCGCGAGGCGCTGGTGGTGCGGCATCAACGCCTGCGCTACAGCTGGCGGCAACTGGCGGAGCGGGTCGATGCCTACGCCCGCGCCTTCATCGCGCTGGGCCTGCGCCCCGGCGAACGCCTGGGGATCTGGGCGCCGAACTGCGCCGAATGGTGCATTACCCAGTTCGCCAGCGCCAAGGTCGGTGCGGTCCTGGTGAACATCAACCCGGCATACCGCAGCAGCGAGCTGGAATACGCTATCAAGCAGTCCGGTTGCAGTTGGCTGATCTGCGCCGACGCCTTCAAGACCAGCGACTACCACGCGATGCTCGGCGACCTGCTGCCGGAGCTGGCGCGGGCGCGTCCGGGCGAACTGGCTAGCGAGCGCCTGCCGGAACTGCGCGGCGTGATCAGCCTGGCCGAGCGGGCGCCGGCGGGCTTCCTGCACTGGCAGGGCCTGCCGGGGCTGGCCGCCGCGGTAGGCGCCGAGGAACTGCGCCAGCGCCAGGCCTCGCTGCAGTTCGACGAGCCGATCAACATCCAGTACACCTCCGGTACCACCGGCTTCCCCAAGGGCGCCACCCTCAGCCACTACAACATCCTCAACAACGGCTACATGGTCGGCGAAAGCCTCGGACTCGGCGCGGAAGACCGCCTGGTGATCCCGGTGCCGCTGTATCACTGCTTCGGCATGGTGATGGGCAACCTCGGCTGCGTCACCCATGGCTCGACCATGATCTACCCGGCGCCCAGCTTCGACGCCGAGGCGACCCTGCTGGCCGTGGCCGAGGAGCGCGCCACCGCGCTGTACGGGGTACCGACCATGTTCATCGCCGAGCTGGATCATCCGCGCCGCCGCGAATTCGACCTTTCCAGCCTGCGCACCGGAATCATGGCCGGCGCCACCTGCCCGATCGAGGTGATGCGGCGGGTCATTGGCGACATGCACATGGCCGAGGTGCAGATCGCCTACGGCATGACCGAGACCAGCCCGGTGTCGCTGCAGACCGGTCCGGACGATGGCCTGGAGCTGCGCGTGACCACTGTCGGACGCACCCAGCCGAGGCTGGAGAGCAAGATCGTCGACCAGACGGGCAGGGTGGTGCCGCGCGGCGAGATCGGCGAGCTGTGCACCCGCGGCTACAGCGTGATGCTCGGCTACTGGAACGACCCCCAGGCCACCGCCGAGGCCATCGACCCGGCGCGCTGGATGCACACCGGCGACCTGGCGGTGATGGACGACGACGGCTACGTGCGGATCGTCGGGCGCAGCAAGGACATGATCATCCGCGGCGGCGAGAACATCTATCCGCGCGAACTGGAGGAGTTCTTCTTCACTCACCCGGCGGTGGCCGACGTGCAGGTGATCGGCATCCCCGACGAGCGCTATGGCGAGGAAATCGTCGCCTGGATCAAGCTGCATCCGGGCCACCACGCCGATGACGAACAGTTGCGGGCGTTCTGCAAGGCGCGTATCGCTCACTTCAAGATCCCGCGCCACTTCAAGTTCGTCGACGAGTTCCCGATGACCGTTACCGGCAAGATCCAGAAGTTCCGCATGCGCGAGATCAGCATCGAAGAGATTCGCCTACTCGCGCTGCGCCAGGGGTGCGATTGAGAGGATGGAGCCGCGCCCCGCTCCTGCGCTAAGGTGGCGGGCGGCGCGCAGCGAGGCGAGAGGGGCGGGTGAAGAACGACGGCGAGACTCAGGCGAGCACCAAGGGCACCATCTCGGTGCGCCTGGTCGGCGAGGCGCTGGTGGAGTGGCGCCGGCAGGGCGGCGAGCAGGGGGAGGTCCTCCAGGCCGCCGGTATCGATCCGCAGCTGCTCGGCAAACCCTACGCGCGGGTCACCTCGCACGCCTATTCGCGGCTCTGGCTGGATCTCGCTCGGCGCATGGACGACGAATTCTTCGGCATGGACTCGCGGCGCCTGAAGAGTGGCAGCTTCGCTTTCATGAGCCGCTGCGCGATCCACGAGCAGACCCTGGAGCCGGCGCTGACCGGCATCCTGCGATTCCTCTGCCTGCAGTTCGACGACTTCCAGCCGCGCCTGCAGCGCCGCGGCGGCCTGGCGGAAATCGTCCTCGACGAGGCGCCGGGCCGGTACGGGCGAGCGCTGTCCTACTTCACCCTATGGATGATCACCCATGGCCTGGCCTGCTGGCTGGTCGGCCGGCGCATCCCGATCCTGGCCATCGACCTGCGCTGTCCGCAGCCGGACTACATCGAGGACTACCGGGTGATGTTCAGCGACAACCTGCGTTTCTCCCGTCCCCTCAGCCGCCTGCTGTTCAATGCCGACTGCCTGGCCTTGCCGGTCCGCCGCGACAAGCGGGAGCTGCGGCGCTTCCTGCTCGGCGCGCCGGCCAACATTCTGGTCCGCTATCGCGATCCGCAGAGCCTGGCGGCGCGGATCAAGGCCTACCTGCGCAGCCTGCGGCCGGGACGCTGGCCGGACGCGGACGCGCTCGCCGGGCATTTCTTCATGGCGCCCTCGACCCTGCGCCGCAAGCTGTCCCTGGAAGGGCAGAGCTACCAGGCGCTGAAGGACCAGGTCCGCCGCGACCTGGCCATCGCGCGGCTGGACGCCGGCGCGGCGAATTTCGCCGAACTGGCGCTGGAGCTGGGCTTCGCCGATGGCAGCGCGTTCCACAAGGCGTTCAAGAAGTGGACCGGCTCGACCCCCGGGCAGTACCGGACGCAGGTCGCGGCGGAAACCGCGTCGGCCGAGTCGTCAGGCGTCTTGTCCGAAACGCTCGGCCATCGATAGGGTGAATGCCCGCGCAGCGTCATCCGCCGTATGTCGCGAACGGTTCGGCGGGGCAGGCGGCCAGCACGGATTGTCCAAACCGCTCAGGCAGATTGAAGCCTTTCGACATTGCCCCGCGTCGGCCATGGCGTGAAGATTCCGGCTACTCCATACAAAAACAAGCCGAGGAGTCCTGCAATGCGCGACTACGCCACCACTGCCGCCGGGTTCGACTTGCAGCGGACCGCCGCCGCCACGCTTTCCGGTACGCTCCAGGCGCTCAACGCCTGCGTCGAATGCTGCGACCGGCATGCCCTGCCGGGACGGATCGCGTTGTTCTGGGAGGGCAAGGATGGCAGTCGCGCCAGCTATACCTTCAGCGAGCTGAAAGCGCTCTCCGGACGTTTCGCCAATTTCCTCCAGGCCCAGGGCGTACGCCCGGGCGACTGCGTCGCCGGCCTGTTGCCGCGCACGCCCGAGCTTCTGGTCACCATCCTCGGCGCCTGGCGCCTGGGCGCGGTGTACCAGCCGCTGTTCACCGCCTTCGGCCCGAAGGCCATCGAACACCGCGTGGCGACCGCCGGCAGCAAGGTGCTGGTCACCGATGCGGCCAACCGCGACAAGCTCGACGAACTCGCCGATCCGCCTCTGGCCGTCACCGTCGGCGGACCGAAGGGGCAGGGCATCCGTCGCGGCGATTTCAGCTTCTGGGCCGAGCTGGAGCGCTATCCGGCCGAGTTCGAGCCGGTTCCGCGCAGCGGCGAGGATCCGTTCCTGATGATGTTCACCTCCGGCACCACCGGCCTGGCCAAACCGGTGCCGGTGCCGCTCAAGGCGATCCTCGCCTTTGTCGGCTACCTGCGCGAGGCGGTGGACCTGCGCCCCGAGGACGCCTTCTGGAACCTCGCCGATCCGGGCTGGGCCTACGGCCTCTACTACGCTGTCGCCGGTCCCCTCGCCATGGGCCATCCGACCACCTTCTACGAAGGGCCGTTCAGCGTGGAAAGCACCTGCCGGATCATCCGTGACTACGGCATCACCAACCTCGCCGGATCGCCCACCGCCTATCGCCTGCTGATGGCCGCCGGCGCGGCCGCGGAGACTGCGCTGAAAGGGCGCCTGCGCGCGGTCAGCAGCGCCGGCGAGCCGTTGACGCCGGAGGTGATCCGCTGGTTCGCCGACAGGCTCGGCACCACCATCCACGACCATTATGGGCAGACCGAGCTGGGCATGGTGCTGTGCAACCACCATGCCCTGGCGCATCCGGTGCGGGTCGGCGCCGCCGGATTCGCCTGTCCCGGGCACCGGGTGGTAGTGCTGGACGACGATCTCAACGAACTGCCGCCCGGCCAGCCGGGCATCCTCGCCCTCGACCGGCGGCGTTCGCCGCTGATGTGGTTCCCCGGCTACCAGGGCCTGGAAACCGCAGCCTTCGTCGGCGACTACTACCTGAGCGGCGATACCGTCGAACTCAACGAAGACGGCAGCATCAGCTTCGTCGGCCGCGCCGACGACGTCATTACCACCTCTGGCTACCGGGTCGGCCCGTTCGATGTGGAGAGCGCGCTGATCGAACACCCGGCAGTGATGGAGGCGGCGGTGATCGGCAAGCCCGACCCGGAGCGCACCGAACTGGTCAAGGCCTTCGTCGTGCTCTGCGCCGGCCACCGGCCGACGCCGGAACTGGCGGACGAACTGCAGCGATACGTGCGCCAGCGCCTGTCGGCGCACGCCTACCCGCGGGAGATCGAGTTCCTCGAGGAACTGCCGAAGACCCCCAGCGGCAAGATCCAGCGCTTTCTCCTGCGCAACCAGGAGATCGCCCGGCAACGCGAGGCGGCCCCACGGGCGGCCGCCGCGAACTGATTCAGCAGGAGAAAACGACGTGCGTATCGAAAATCGAGTGTTCCTGGTCACCGGCGGCAGCTCCGGCCTTGGCGCCGCCACCGCGAAGATGCTGGTGGAGCAGGGCGGCAAGGTGGTGCTGGCCGACATCAACGCCGAGGCCGGCGCGGCCAAGGCCGCCGAGCTTGGCGCCCAGGCGCGCTTCGTCAGGGCCGACATCGCCAGCGAGGCCGACGGCCGCCAGGCCGTGGCCACTGCACTGGAGGCCTTCGGCGGCCTCCATGGCCTGGCCAATTGCGCGGGCGTGGCGCCGGCCGAGAAGGTCCTAGGGCGCAATGGCATCCATGCCCTGGAGAGTTTCCGCCGGGTCATCGACATCAACCTGGTGGGCAGCTTCAACATGCTGCGCCTGGCCGCCGAGGCCATGTCCCAGGGCCAGCCGGACGAGGGCGGCGAGCGCGGGGTGATCGTCAATACCGCCTCGGTGGCGGCGTTCGACGGGCAGATTGGCCAGGCCGCCTATTCCGCCTCGAAGAGCGGGGTGGTCGGCATGACCCTGCCCATCGCCCGCGAGCTGGCGCGCTTCGGCATCCGAGTGATGACCATCGCCCCGGGCATCTTCGAGACACCGATGATGGCCGGCATGCCCCAGGAGGTGCGCGACTCCCTCGGCGCCAGCGTGCCGTTCCCGCCGCGCCTGGGGCGTCCGGACGAATACGCCGCGCTGGTCCGGCAGATCATCGAGAACAGCATGCTCAACGGCGAAGTGATTCGCCTCGACGGCGCCATCCGCATGGCCGCCCGCTAATACAGGAGGAAGATCCCATGACCCGCGAAGATCCGATCGTCATCGTCAGCGCCGTCCGCACCCCGATGGGCGGCTTCCTCGGCGACTTCAAGGACGTCAACGCCGCTACCCTCGGCGCCGCGGCGGTGCGCGCCGCGGTGGAGCGGGCGCGCCTGCAAGCCGACGAAGTGGACGAGGCCGTGCTCGGCTGCGTGCTCGCCGCCGGCCAGGGCCAGGCGCCGGCGCGCCAGGCGGTGCTTGGCGCCGGGCTGGCGCGCGGCACGCCGTGCTCGACGCTGAACAAGATGTGTGGCTCGGGCATGAAGGCGCTGATGCTCGCCCACGACACGTTGCTCGCCGGCAGCGCCGGGGTCGCGCTGGCCGGGGGCATGGAAAGCATGTCCAACGCGCCCTACCTGCTGGAGCGCGCCCGTAGCGGCTACCGCATGGGCCACGGCAAGGTGCTCGACCACATGTTCCTCGACGGCCTCGAAGACGCCTACGACAAAGGCCGCCTGATGGGCACCTTCGCCGAGGACTGCGCCGAGGCCTACGGCTTCACCCGCGAAGCACAGGACGAGTTCGCCGTGGCCTCGCTGACCCGCGCGCAGCAAGCCATGCGCGACGGGCGCTTCCAGGCCGAGATCGTGCCGCTGACGGTCACCGCCGGCAAGACCGAGCGCCTGGTGGATAGCGACGAGCAGCCGCCGAAGGCCCGGCTGGACAAGATCCCGACCCTGAAGCCGGCGTTCCGCGAAGGCGGCACGGTGACCGCGGCCAACTCCAGTTCGATTTCCGACGGCGCCGCCGCGCTGGTCCTGATGCGCCTTTCCGAGGCCGAGCGACGCGGGCTCGCGCCGTTGGCGGCGATTCGTGGGCATGCTTCGTTCGCCGACGCGCCGAACCTGTTCCCCACCGCGCCGGTCGGTGCGGTGAAGCGTCTGATGCAGCGTACCGGCTGGTCGCTGGGCGAGGTCGACCTGTTCGAGGTCAACGAAGCCTTCGCCGTGGTCGGCATGGCGGCAATGCGCGACCTCGACCTGTCCCACGAGCGCCTCAACGTCCACGGCGGCGCCTGTGCGCTGGGCCATCCGATCGGCGCGTCCGGCGCGCGGATCGTCGTGACCCTGCTCAACGCCCTGCAGCAGTACGACCTGGAACGCGGCGTGGCGGCGGTCTGCATCGGCGGCGGCGAGGCGACCGCGATCGCCGTCGAGCGCTTGCGCTGATGCAGGCAGTGAAGAAGAGGAACCCGCGATGATTCCCTGCGAAGAAGAGATCCAGATCCGTGACATGGCGCGGCAGTTCGCCCAGGAACGGCTGAAACCGTTCGCCGCCGACTGGGACCGCGAGCACCGTTTCCCGGCCGAGGCGATCCGCGAGATGGCCGACCTCGGCTTCCTCGGCATGCTGGTGCCCGAGGAATGGGGCGGCGCGCAGACCGGGCACCTGGCCTACGCCATGGCCCTCGAGGAGATCGCCGCTGGCGACGGCGCCTGCTCGACCATCATGAGCGTGCACAACTCGGTCGGCTGCATGCCGATCCACAAGTTCGGCAGCGCCGAGCAGAAGGAGCGCTTCCTCCGTCCGCTGGCCCAGGGTTCGATGCTCGGCGCCTTCGCCCTGACCGAGCCGCAGGCCGGTTCCGACGCGAGCTTCCTGAAGACCCGCGCCCGCCGCGACGGTGACCACTACGTGCTGAACGGTGCCAAGCAGTTCATCACTTCGGGCAGCCACGCGGGGATGGTGATCGTCTTCGCGGTCACCGATCCGGATGCCGGAAAGCGCGGCATCAGCGCGTTCATCGTGCCCACCGACACGCCCGGCTACGAGGTGGTGCGGATCGAGGACAAGCTCGGCCAGCACGCTTCGGACACCTGCCAGCTGGCCTTCAACGACCTGCGTATCCCGGCCACGCTGCGCCTGGGCGAGGAGGGCGAGGGTTACCGCATCGCCCTGGCCAACCTCGAAGGCGGCCGCATCGGCATCGCCGCCCAGGCGGTCGGCATGGCGCGCGCGGCGTTCGAGGCGGCGCGCGACTACGCCCATGAGCGGGAAACCTTCGGCAAGCCGATCATCGAGCACCAGGCGGTGGCCTTCCGCCTGGCCGACATGGCCACCCGCATCGCCGTGGCGCGGCAGATGGTCCACCACGCCGCCAGCCTGCGCGAAGCCGGTCTGCCGTGCCTGACCGAAGCCTCGATGGCCAAGCTGTTCGCCTCGGAGATGGCCGAGGAAGTCTGCTCCGCGGCGATCCAGACCCTCGGTGGCTATGGCTACCTCAAGGACTTCCCGGTGGAACGCATCTATCGGGACGTGCGGGTCTGCCAAATCTACGAGGGCACCAGCGACGTGCAGCGCCTGGTGATCGCGCGCAGCCTGTAGCGGCGACTATCCGTCGTTTCCGCAACGGCGCCTTCTCCCTTCAGGGAGAGGGCGCACTGAGGCACCTCGGAAGCAAATGCCCGAGCCTCGTTCGCCCTACGCCCCTTGGCAGGCGCTCACGCCGGCTGTGCCGCCTTGTTCTCGCGCGCGGTGACCTGCTGGCACAGCTCGATGATCTGCTCGCGCATCCAGCGGTTGGCCGGGTCCTGATCGGTGCTCTCGTGCCAGTACAGGTGGGTTTCCAGCTTCGGCACGTCGCTCACCGGCAGCACCGCGTAGTGCAGGTCGTGGTGACGGGCGAAGCGTTCCGGCACGGTCATCGCCATGTCGGTCTGCTGGACCACCGTGGAGGCCATCAGGTAGTGCTGCGAGCGCAGCGCGATCTTGCGCTGGATGCCCATCTTGCCCAGCGCCAGGTCGATGTAGCCGAGGCCGCTGCGGCGGCTGGAAATATGGATGTGGGTCAGGCCCAGGTAATCGTCCAGGGCCAGCTTCGGCTTGCCCGCCAGTGGGTGGCCGCGGCGCATGGCGCAGACGTAGCGGTCCTCCATCAGCTTGACGTGGCGCACCTGGGGATCGGTGTTCAGCGGCGCGTCGACGGCGAAGTCGAGGCGGCCGGCGGCGAGTTCCTTGGTGGTCTCGCGGCGCTTGGCGAGGAAGCTCTCGATATGCACGTTCGGCGCCAGGCGGCGCAAGCGCTGGAACAGCGGGGGGAGGATGACCGCTTCGGTGAGGTCGGTCATGCTGATGCGGTAGGTCTTGTTCGCCTGCTGCGGATCGAAGCTGCGGCTCTCCTGCACCGAAACCCGCAGCAACTGCAGCGCGTTGCGCACCGGGCCGATGATGTTCTGCGCCATAGGGGTCGGCACCATGCCTTGGGCGGTGCGCACGAACAGCGGGTCGTTGAAGGTCTCGCGCAGCCGGGAAAGGGCGTTGGATACGGCTGGCTGGGTGATGCCGACGATCTGCCCGGCGCGGGTCAGGTTGGCTTCGGTATAGATCGCATCGAACACGATGAACAGGTTCAGGTCGACTTTGTTCAGGTTCATGGCACTGGCTCCGCGACTTTTCTTGTTATTGGGGGCTTGGATGACCCCCATATGGATCATGAATGTTCATGGACGGAAAAAATAGACTGGGCAAATCTTAAGCCCTGTTCCGGCATCGTTACCAGCGCCTTTGTCCGATGCCTCGCCTGCCAACCCGTCAGAAGGTATCCCCCATGGATTTCGCCTATTCCCCCAAGGTCCAGGAGCTGCGTGAACGCGTCAGCGCGTTCATGGAAGCGCATGTCTATCCCGCCGAAGCCGTGTTCGAGCGCCAGGTCGCCGAGGGCGACCGCTGGCAGCCGACGGCGATCATGGAAGAGCTGAAGGCCAAGGCCAAGGCCGAAGGGCTTTGGAACCTGTTCCTGCCCGAGTCCGAGTACGGTGCCGGGCTGGCCAACCACGAATATGCGCCGCTGGCGGAAATCATGGGCCGTTCGCTGATCGGGCCGGAACCCTTCAACTGCGCCGCGCCGGATACCGGCAACATGGAGGTGCTGGTGCGCTACGGCAGCGAGGAGCAGAAGCGCACCTGGCTGGAACCGCTGCTGAGCGGCGAGATCCGCTCGGCCTTCGCCATGACCGAACCGGGCGTGGCCTCGTCCGACGCCACCAATATGGAGGCGCGCGCCGAGCGCCACGGCGACGACTGGGTGATCAACGGGCGCAAGTGGTGGACTTCCGGCGCCTGCGATCCGCGCTGCAAGATCCTGATCTTCATGGGCCTGACCAACCCGGACGCGCCGCGCCACCAGCAGCACTCGATGATCCTGGTACCGGTCGACACCCCCGGGGTGAAGATCCTCCGCCCGCTGCCGGTGTTCGGCTACGACGACGCGCCGCATGGCCATGCCGAAGTGCTGTTCGAGAACGTACGGGTGCCCTACGAGAACGTCATCCTCGGCGAGGGCCGCGGTTTCGAGATCGCCCAGGGGCGCCTCGGCCCGGGCCGCATCCACCACTGCATGCGCTCCATCGGCATGGCCGAGCGCGCCCTCGAACTGATGTGCAAGCGCGCGGTCAGCCGTACCGCGTTCGGCAAGCCGCTGGCGCGCCTGGGCGGCAACATCGACCACATCGCCGACTCGCGGATGGAGATCAACATGGCGCGCCTGCTGACCCTGCAGGCCGCCTACATGATGGATACCGTGGGCAACAAGATCGCCCAGAGCGAAATCGCCCAGATCAAGGTGGTGGCGCCCAACGTGGCGTTGAAGGTGATCGACCGGGCGATCCAGATGCATGGTGGCGCCGGGGTTTCCAACGACTTCCCGCTGGCCTACTGGTACGCCATGCAGCGCACCCTGCGCCTGGCCGACGGTCCGGACGAGGTGCACCGCGCGGCGATCGGCAAGTTCGAGCTGGGCAAGTACGTGCCCAGGGAGATGCTGCGCAGCAGCCGCTGACGGCTGTGGTATACGGGAAAGGCCCGCGGATGCGGGCCTTTTTCATTCCGGGGACTCCGCCCCTTTTTCCTCGGCGTTGCGTTCCAGCTGCCACGCGCGACGGCTGTGCAGCAGGGCGGCGAACTCGCGGGCCGCCCGCTCGTTGCGGAAGCAGATCCCGCGCGTGCCGAGGCGGACCCGCCAGAAAGGTTCAGCGTGGGTGTCCAGACGTTCGATCCAGAGCGTGTTCGGCATTCGGTTCGGCCTTGTCCTCGACGGTGGCTTTCGGCGTGCGGGTCTTCAGCAGGGAGAGCAGGATGCCGCCCGCCAGCAGGCCGAAGGTTACGC
Source organism: Pseudomonas sp. HMSC076A11 (assembly GCF_001810205.1). Taxonomy (NCBI): domain Bacteria; kingdom Pseudomonadati; phylum Pseudomonadota; class Gammaproteobacteria; order Pseudomonadales; family Pseudomonadaceae; genus Pseudomonas; species Pseudomonas sp. HMSC076A11. Next base: position 156,848 of record NZ_KV800311.1, read on the forward strand.
CAAGCGAGAGGCCGGCGGGAATCTTGCCGATCACACCGTGGAGCATGATCTTCGCACCGATGAACACCAGCACCAGGGCCAGGGCGTACTTCAGGTAGACGAAGCGGTGGATCATCGCCGCCAGCGAGAAGTACAGGGCGCGCAGGCCGAGGATGGCGAAGATGTTCGAGGTGTAGACGATGAACGGGTCCTGGGTGATGGCGAAGATCGCCGGCACGCTGTCCACCGCGAACACCAGGTCGGCCAGCTCGATCAGCACCAGGGCGAAGAACAGCGGGGTGGCGTAGCGCACCAGCTTGCCGCTGGCGTCCGGCAGGCGGACGAAGAAGTGATGCTCGTGCAGTTCCTTGGTCACCCGCATGTGCTTGCGCAGGAAACGCAGCACCGGGTTGTGCTCCAGGTCGGGTTCTTCCTCGTGCTTGTTGAACAGCATCTTCACGCCGCTGAACAGCAGGAAGGCGCCGAACACGTACATGATCCAGTCGAACTCCTTCACCAGCGCGGCGCCCAGGCCGATCATGATCGCCCGCAGGACGATGGCGCCGAGGATGCCCCAGAACAGAACCTGGTGCTGGTAGCGGCGGGGGATGCCGAAGAAACTGAAGATCATCGCCATGACGAACACGTTGTCCATCGATAGCGACTGTTCGACCAGGAAGCCGGTGTAGTACTCCACCGCGCTGGTGGGGCCGAAGGCGTACCAGACCCAGCCGCCGAAGGCCAGGCCGCAGGCGAAGTAGCCGGCGGACAGCAGCAGGCTTTCGCGCACGCCGATTTCGTGGTGGTCGCGTTGCAGCACGCCGAGGTCGAGGACCAGGAGAACGATGACGATGGCCAGGAAGGCCAGCCAGAACCAGGTAGCCGTACCGAGGAACGGTTCGGTGAGAAATGCATGCAGAGCTGCCATTGGGCCCCCTCGCTTCGAATTGTCGGATGGTCATGTGACTCCGACATGGCGGCAATTGCTTACCGTCAGAGGGGCCCGCAGTCACTCGGAAAAAATAAACCAGGCTCCGGGCGCCGGCAAAACGGCGAGGTTACAAAGTGCTACAGCGTTCAGTAGACCCAGACTTCCACCCGCCGGTTCTTCTGTCGGCCCAGTTCCTGGTCGTTGCTGGCGACCGGCAACTCGTCGCCGAAGCCGGCGATCTCGCGGAAACTCACGCCGCCGCGGGCCAGTTCGCGGCGCACGGCCATGGCGCGCAGGCGCGAAAGCAGGACCGAGCGCTCTGCGTCGGACTTGGGATCGCCGAAGCCCACCAGCACGGTGCGCTCCTGCAACTTCCGATTTTGCCGCAGGTAGTCCAGCAAACGCTGTACGTCGAGCAGTGCCTTGTTGTCGAGCAGCGCGCTGCCTTCCTGGAAGCGGAAGTTCACCGTCAGGCGCCGCGCCTGTTCCGCGAGCTTGCGGTATTCGGCGGGCATCTGCGGGCGCGGTGCGATCTGCACCGCCTGGATCTTCTGCGCGACGAAGCCGCTGCGGGTGACGATCGCCTGGCCGCGCGGGCCCTGGGCGAAACGTACCAGGGCCTGGGCCCAGGGGTTCTTCTCGCCGGGCTTCAGGTAGAGGAACAGGCGGCGCGACAGCGGATAGTCCTCGGTGGCGATCAGGCTTTCCTGGGGCGCCATCGGCAGCGATTCGCCGTCGGCGATGGCCAAGGCGCGGGCCCGGCCCACCGACGCGATGCCGACGAAGCCGATGGCGTGCGGATCGGCGCTCACCGCGGCCGCCAGCCGATCGTTGGATTCGAAGCGGCGGGCGTCGCTGGCCAGGCTTTTGCCGTGACTGGCCAGCACCAGTTCCTTGAAGGTGTCGTAGGTGCCGGACTGCTCGTCGCGAGCGTACAGGCGGATGGCGCCGCCCTTGCCGCCCAGTTCTTCCCAGGTACGCACCTCGCCGGCGAACACCGCCGCCAGTTGCGCGGTGTCCAGCGAGGCCAGCGGGTTGTCCGGATGCAGGATGATCGCCAGTCCGTCGATGGCGATCACCTGCTCGGCATATGGGCTGCGCAGGTCGCCGAAGCCGGCCAGGGCGCGAACTTCGCTGTCCTTGACGGGACGCGAGGCCGCGGCGAGTTCGGCGTGGCGTTCGAGGAGGGCGGCGAAGCCGGTGCTCGAACCGTGGGCGGATAGCTCCACCCTCACCAGGCGGCCGTCGCGGCTCTTGCCGAGCAGATGGAGTTCGTTTTCCCGTTCTCCGGGGGTACGGCGGATATCCTCCAGGCCTTCCTCTTCCATCAGGCTCTCGACCAGGGCCGGCAGGAGCTTCGCGCCGATGGTGTTGGAACCCTGGATGCGCAGCGCCGGCGTGTCGTCCGTGGGGATCGGCAAGGGGGCGGCGAATACCGACCAGGGGAAGGCGTAACAGAGGAATCCGAGGAAAACCAGGCTCAGGGTACGGCTCCAGAGGTCTTTGTCACTGGCGCGCTGGCGGTGTGGCATCGCGGGCATCGTCTTCTATGGGGGAAGGGATTTGCCGGCGAGATTAAGTCAGACGGGGGACGCTAAGGTTACAGCGTTGGGGAATCATGGCCCTGCGCCATTGTCTCGGTCAGGAAGTCGAGAAACACCCGGGTCTTGCCGGCCAGTTGGCGCGATGGATAGACCGCGTGGATCGCCGTCTCGTCGGCCTTCCAGTCAGCCAGCAATTCAACCAGGCGGCCTTCGGCCAGTTCCGCCTGTACGTACAGCCGTGGGATCAGGCTCAAGCCGAAGCCGGCGAGCAGGGCATCGCGCACCGCCAGGCTGGAGGACACCCGGTAACGGCCGGCGATAGGCACCGCTATGCACTCGCGGTCCTTGCGGAAGGTCCAGCGGTCGGCATGGCCAGAGAGGCTGAAGCGGATGCACTCGTGTTCGCGCAGGGCCTCCGGCCGCAGCGGCTGGCCATGCTGACTGAGGTAGGCCGGCGCCGCGCAGAGCACGTGCTCCAGGACCAGCAGCGGGCGGGCGACCAGGCCGGAGTCCGCAACCCGGTCGCTACCACGCAGGGCCAGGTCGATGCCTTCGGCGATCAGGTCCTGGCGGCCGTCCTGCAGGAGCAGTTCCAGGCGCAGGTCCGGATAACGCTGGAGAAAAGCCGGAATGGCCGGGGTCAGGCAAGTGAGGGCGAGGGTCAGCGGGGCGCTGACCCGCAGCAGGCCGCTGGGGCCCTGCTGCATCGAAGTGAGCGCGGCGTCGGCGGCCTCGAGGTCGTCGAGGATGCGCTCCAGGCGCTGCCGGTAGACTTCGCCGGCCTCGGTCAGGCTCATGCTGCGGGTGGTGCGATTGATCAGGCGCACCTTGAGGTGCGCTTCCAGCTCGGCGACGTTCTTGCTCACGGCGGCCGGCGAGAGATTCATCTGCCGGGCCGCGGCGGCGAAGCCGCCATTCGCGGCCACGGCGCGGAAGACCTTGAGAGCGGTGAGGTGATCCACGGGGATAATTCACTGTCAGTAATCAATGAATCAGGGATTAAACCATTATCAACCCGAGGTGTGCTGGCTAAAGTCTTGCCATAGTCCACGGTCCAAGAGGTGAATGACCATGCAACCCTTCGTCGTCGAACGTCTCGATCACATCGTCCTGCGGGTCCGCGACCTGGAACGCAGCATCGCGTTCTATCGCGATGTCCTCGGTTGCGTGGTGGTGAAGTGGCGCGACGACCTGGAGCTGGCCCATCTGCGCCTGGGCACGTCGATGCTCGATCTGGTCGCGGTGTCCGGGGCGCTCGGCCGGGAGGGCGGTGCGGCTCCGGGTGGGGAAGGGCGCAACGTCGACCATTTCTGCGTGCGCATCGAGCCGTTCGACGAGGCCGCGCTGGTCGCCCATCTCGAGGGGTTCGGCCTGGTCCCGCAGGTTCCCGCGGAAATCCGCTTCGGCGCCGAGGGCGACGGCTGGTCGCTGTACTTCTTAGACCCGGATGGCAATCGAGTGGAGCTGAAGGGGCCGCGGGTGGACAATCCTGCCTGAGGGAAAGGCCCCGCGCCGGATAGGGGGGCGGCGTCGGCGAGATCGCCCGGACCAGGTAGCGATCGCCTGAAGGCTCATCCGGGGGATGAGCCTTTTCCTTGGGCTGAGCCTCAGGCCAGTTCCAGCCAGATCGGGGCGTGATCGGAGGGCTTCTCCATGCCGCGCAGGTCGTAGTCGATGCCGGCGTCCTTGAAGCGCGACTGCAGCACCCGGCTGGCCAGGATCACATCGATGCGCAGGCCGCGCTTGGGGTTGTCCTCGAAGCCACGGCTGCGGTAGTCGAACCAGCTGAAGCGGTCGTTCACCTCCGGATTCAGGGCCCGGAAGCTGTCGACCAGGCCCCAGTTCTTCAAGGTAGCCAGCCATTCGCGCTCTTCCGGCAGGAAGCTGCACTTGCCGGTCTTCAGCCAGCGCTTGCGGTTTTCCTCGCCAATGCCGATGTCGCAGTCCTCCGGCGAGATATTGATGTCGCCCATCACCACCAGGGCCTGCTCGGGCTTGAAGCTGTTCTCCAGCAGCGACTGGAGATCGGCGTAGAAGCGCTGCTTGGCCGGGAACTTGGTCGGATGCTCGCGGTTCTCGCCTTGCGGGAAGTAACCGTTCATCACGGTGATCGGGTTGCCCTGGGCGTCGCTGAAGGTGCCCCAGATGAAGCGCCGCTGGGATTCCTCGCCGTCGCTCGGGAAGCCGCGATGCAGTTCCAGGGGCGCCTGGCGGGAGAGCAGGGCGACGCCGTAGTGGCCTTTCTGCCCGTGGTAGTGGACGTGGTAGCCGAGCGCCTCGATCTCGGCCTGGGGAAACTGGTCGTCGGCGACCTTGGTTTCCTGCAGCCCGATCACGTCGGGCTGGTGCCGCTCGATCAGCGCCGCCAACTGGTGCGGCCGGGCGCGCAGACCGTTGATATTGAAAGAGACGATTTTCATGGTGGGCGTCCTGGCAAAAACAGGAATGCTAGCCCAGCCGGGGGATGCCTGGCGACCCTGGAGGCGCTGTGCTAGTGTCCGCCGGGTACCCGATGGCTGTGTGGCTTGGCGCCTTGCCGGCCCTGTGGTCTGCCGCGGACGGGGATGGCCAGGCCATCCGCTCGACCAATCGCCGTGGCGAAGCGTGCGTGTCGCTGCGCCTGCGGCCGACAAGGAATGCGTTCCATGCCTGATCAGGTCACCGATGTCCGTCTGCTCGACGACGGCTATAGTCGCGAAGTCCGCTCGCTTTTCTACCACGCCTACCGCCACGAACCGACCTTCGCCTACCTGATGGATGCGCAGCGCGCCGGCTACGACCAGCGCGTGCGTGCCTGCGTCCGGGAGATGGTCGAGCGCCATCTGGGCGAAGAGTTGCCGGCCATCGGCCTGTTCATCGACGATCGGCTGGTCGCGGCGGCCCTGATCACGCCGCCGCAGCGGCGCCTGGATATCACCGAGAGCTGGAGCTGGCGCCTGCGCATGCTGTTCAGCGTCGGCCTGGCCGCGACCCGGCGCTACCTGGATTACCACCGGGCGGTGCAGGCCTGCCTGCCGGTCGGCCCCCACCACCAGTTGCCGATGCTCGGCGTGCATCCCGAGTACCAGGGCAGGCAGATCGGCGAGCAGTTGCTGGCGGCCGTGCAGCGCTGGTGCGCCGAGGACTCCGCTTCGCAGGGGCTGGTCCTGGATACCGGCAATGCGCGCTACCTGGACTTCTACCAGCGGCACGGCTACCGCGAGATCGGCGAGGTGACGCTGGGAGCGGTGCGCGAGCACGTCCTCCTGCATCCTGGCGAGACGCCGGCGGCGACCTGAGCGTTCCCCCGGACGCGCGAGAAAAGCCATGCCTGTCAGGCGCTTGGCGTCATAAAACCCGAATGTCAGGAGGTGGTCGGCGGCGTCCGCGCAAATCTGGACGCGCGCCACCCGCCTGCGTAGCATCCGCGCCATGAGACTGACTCAAGGATTGTTCCGGTTCCCGCTGGCCGGGCTGCTGTGCCTGAGTACGGCCGCCTTCGCGGAGAGCCAGCTTAGCGTGCGCGTCACCCCCGCCAATGCCGCCCTGAAGGCCAATATCGAGGCCTATGTGGGTAGCCTCGGCGAGCGGGACGAGGCGGCGTTGCAACGTTTCCGCCGCAATGCCGAGGCGCAGGCGGAAAAGGCGGCCCAGGCGCTCGGCTACTTCCAGGCGCAGATCGACAGCGAGGTGAAGGACGGCAAGCCGCCGAAGCTCACGCTCAAGGTAGTGCCCGGCGAGCCCGTGCGCCTGCGCCAGGTGAATATCCAGGTGCTCGGCGAGGCCGCCAGCCTGGAGAGCTTCCGCTTGCCGTCGGGCAAGCAGCTGAAACCGGGCGCGAAGCTGAACCAGGGTGTCTACGAGGATGCCAAGCGGCTGATCCAGAACCAGGCCTCGCGCTACGGCTTCTTCCAGGGCCGCTTCAGCACCCAGCGCCTGAGCATCGATCCGCGCGCCGGCATCGCCGACATCGACCTGGTCTACGACAGCGGCCAGCGCTACACCTTCGGCAAGGTGAGCTTCGACGGCGACTCGATCATCGAGGAAGAACTGTTGCGCCGCATGGTGCCGTTCAAGGCCGGCCAACCCTATGACTCCGAACTGATCGCCGAACTCAACCAGAACCTGCAATCCAGCGGTTACTTCGAGGGCGTGCGGGTCGACGCCGCGCCGACCCAGGCGCAGGCCGACGGCGCGCGCCAGGCGATCCCGGTAGCGGTCCGGCTGGAGGCGCGCAAGCCCCGGACCATGGGCGTCGGCCTCGGTTTCTCGACCGACGTCGGGGCGCGCGCGAGGTTCAACTGGACCCGCCATTGGGTGAATGCCGAAGGACATAGCCTGGGATTCGAGTCGGAAATCTCCGCACCGCGGCAGAACGTCGGCGCCTGGTACGAGATTCCCCTCGATCCGCCGCTCACCGACAAGCTGCGCTTCACCAGCGGCTACCAGTTCGAAGACCTGGTCGACACCGAGAGCAAGCTGCTGACCCTTGGCGGCGAATGGCACAGCAAGCGGCCCGATGGCTGGCAGCGGGTGGTTTCGCTGAACTGGATGCGCGAGGAGTACAAGCTGGGCGACGACTCCGGGCTGAGCAGCTTCCTGATGCCGGGGATCGGCTACTCGCTGCTGGAGACCGACAACAAGGTCGACCCCAGCCATGGCTACCGCCTGCAGTTCAACGTCAAGGGGGCGAAGGAAGGCCTGCTGGCCGACGCCGACGTCCTCCATGTCGACGCCATGGCCAAGGGCCTGACCAGCTTCGCCGGCGGCCATCGCCTGCTCGGCCGCCTGCAGGTAGGCGGAATCGCCACCAACGACTACAAGTCGATCCCGCCCTCGCTGCGCTTCTTCGCTGGCGGCGACCAGAGCGTGCGTGGCTACGACTACCGGACGCTGTCGCCGGAGAATTCCGATGGCGACAAGATCGGTGGCCGCTACATGATCGCCGGCAGCGTCGAGTATCAATATCCGCTGGCCGAGCGCTGGCGCCTGGCGACCTTCGTCGACCAGGGCAACGCCTTCAACTCGCTGGACTTCCCGTCGATCAAGACCGGGGTCGGCTTCGGCGTGCGCTGGGTCTCGCCGGTCGGCCCGTTGCGCCTCGACCTGGCCCATGCGCTCGACGACGACGGCGGTTTCCGCCTGCACTTCTCCATGGGGCCAGAACTGTGAAGGCGCTGAAGATCACCTTGCTGGCCATAGTCGGGCTGCTCCTCGCGCTGCTCCTGGGACTCGCTGCGCTGCTCGGCACCCAGACCGGCAGCGCCTGGCTGCTCGGCCGCGTGCCGGGCCTGCAGGTCAGCGGCTTCGAGGGTCGCCTCGGTGGCGCCTGGCAGGCACGGCGGCTGTCCTGGGCGCAGGACGGTACGCAACTGGTCGTCGAGCGGCCTGAACTGCGCTGGTCGCCGGCCTGCCTGGCGGGGCTGCGCCTGTGCCTGCAGCGGGTGGCCGCCGAGCGGGTCGCGCTGGACCTGCCGCCGAGCGGCGACAGCGCCGACAGCGGGCCGATCAGCCTGCCGACGCTGAAACTGCCGCTGAGCATCGAGCTCGGCGAAGTGGCGGTCGGCAGCTTCCTGCTCGACGGCAACCAGCAGGTCGCCGAACTCAAGCTGGCGGCCCATTGGCTGGCCGACGGCCTGCACATCGACTCGCTGACGGCGCGGGGCTTCGGCCTGGACCTGGCGCTCCAGGGGCGCTTGCAGCCGAGCGGCGACTGGCCCTTGCAGGCCGAAGCCACGCTCGGCCTGCCCGCTCCCGAAGGCAAGCCGTGGAAGCTGGCCGTCCAGGTCGGCGGTGAGCTGCAGCAGGCGCTGACCCTGAAAGGCCGCAGCAGCGGTTACCTGGACGGCAGCCTGGAAGGAGAGTTGCAGGCGCTGGCGGAAAACCTGCCGGCACGATTGCTGATCCGCGCCGACGGTTTCAAGGGTGCGGCCGGACTACCGGACACCTTGACCCTGAATGCCATCCAGCTCGATGCCGGCGGCGATCTCAAGAGCGGTTACCTGATCCGCGGTGGCGCCAGCCTGCCGGGCGAGGGCGGGGCGGTGGCGTTGAGCCTGGACGGGCGGGTCGACGCCCAGGGCGCGGATATCCGCCAACTGCGCCTGGACGCTGGCGGCGAGCAGCGCCTGGAGCTGGTCGGACGCCTGGACTGGCGCGAAAGCCTGGCCGCCGACGCGACCCTGGACTGGAAGGATTTCCCCTGGCTGCGCCTGTATCCGCTGGCGGAGCCGCCGCCGGTGACGCTGAAGACCTTCAAGGCGGAAGTGCATTACCAGGACCAGCGCTACCTGGGCAATTTCAGCGCGGCGGCGAGCGGTCCGGCGGGCGACTTCACGCTGGCCAGCCCGGTGTCCGGCGACCTCGTTCAGCTCAACCTGCCGTCGCTGCAGCTCCGCGCCGGGCAAGGCCAGGCCGAGGGGCGGGTGACGTTGCGTTTCGACAATGGCGTGGCTTGGGATACCGCCCTGCAGCTCAGCGAACTGAACCCGGCTTACTGGGTCGCCGAGCTGCCGGGTTCACTGGCCGGTCCCTTGCGCAGCCAGGGAAGTGTTCGCGACGAGCGGCTGGCGTTGGGGGTGGATCTCGACGTCAAGGGCCGCCTGCGCGGCCAGCCGGCGCTATTCCAGGCGCGCGCCGAGGGCGAGGGGCAGCGCTGGACGCTGGGCAACCTCGACCTGCGCCTGGGGGATAACAAGGTTCAGGGCAGCGGGGCGCTCGACCAGCGCCTGCAAGGCCGCCTGGACATCGCCCTGAACCGTCTCGGCCAGCTTTGGCCGCAACTCTTCGGTCGCCTCGACGGACGCCTCGACCTGGCTGGCAGCCTCGCGGCGCCGCAAGGCAGGCTGAACCTCAAGGGACAGCAGATCGCCTACGCCGAGCAGCGCATCGCCGGCCTCGACCTGCAGGCGAACCTCGATGCCCGGCAGAACGGCACCCTGGCGCTGGTCGCTTCCGGCCTGCGCAGCGGCGAAACCGACCTCGGCCTGTTCAAGGCCAATGCCCGCGGCGACCAACGCCGCCAGCAACTGGAACTGGACCTGCAAGGCGCCTTGCTCAAGCTCGGCCTGGCCTTCGACGGGCAACTGGAGCGCGGCAACTGGCGCGGTCGCCTGGCGCGCGGCGAGTTGAGCAGCGGCGGCCAGGACTGGAAGCTACAGCAGCCGGCGCGCCTGGAGCGGTTGGCCGACGGCAGGGTCAATTTCGGCGCACATTGCTGGGTATCCGGCGCCGCCAGCCTCTGCGGCGGCGAGCAGCGCCTGCTGCCCGAGCCGCGGCTGCGCTACACCCTGCGCGACTTCCCGCTGGACAGCCTGAAGCAATGGTTCCCCGAGGACTTCGCCTGGCAGGGCAAGCTGAACGGCGACCTGCAACTGGACGTTCCGGCCCGCGGCCCGAGCGGCGTGGTCAGCCTGGACGCCGGCAGCGGTACGCTGCGCCTGCGCGACCAGGGCCAGTGGGTCGACGTCGGCTACGACAGCCTGCGCCTGGAGAGCCGGTTGGCGCCCAACCGCGTCGATACCTCCCTCGACTTCCGCGGACCGAAGCTCGGCGAGTTGCGGGTGCAGGCGCAGATCGACCCGCGCCCGGCGAGCAAGCCGCTGAGCGGCGAGTTCAGCCTGGCCGGCCTCGACCTGTCGCTGGCGCGCCCGTTCGTGCCGATGGTGGAGAAACTGCAAGGCAGGCTGAACGGCAGCGGCCGGCTGTCCGGCGGCCTGCTGGCGCCGCGGGTCGACGGACGGGTGACGCTGAGCGACGGCAACATCGGCGGCGGCGAGCTGCCGACCAGCTTCGAGAACCTTTCCCTCGACGCTCGCATCGCTGGCGAAAGCCTGGAACTCGGCGGCGGCTGGCGCAGCGGCAGGTACGGCCAGGGCAGCCTGTCCGGCAACCTGAGCTGGGGCGAGGCGCTGAACGTCGCCCTGAACATCCGTGGCAACCGCCTGCCGGTGGTGGTCGATCCCTATGCGCAACTGGAGGTGGAACCGGACCTGAAGATCGGCATGGCCGGCCAGGAGCTGGCGATCTCCGGCAAGGTCCTGGTGCCGCGTGGCGACATCACCATCCGCCAGTTGCCGCCATCCACGGTCAAGGTCTCCGACGACGCGGTGATCGTCGGCTCCGAGCAGCCCGAGCAGCAGCCGCTGAAGATGAAGATGGACATCGATGTCGAGGTCGGCCAGGACAAGCTGGCGTTTTCCGGCTTCGGCCTCAGCGCCGAACTGGCCGGCCACCTGCACATCGGCGACAACCTGGATACCCGCGGCGAGCTGAACCTGAACAAGGGCCGCTATCGTGCCTACGGCCAGCGCCTGACGATCCGTAGGGCGCGGCTGTTCTTCGCCGGACCGATCGACCAGCCGTACCTGGATATCGAGGCGATCCGCCGGGTCGACGACGTGGTCGCCGGCCTGCGCCTGACCGGCAGCGCCGAGCAGCCGACCAGCGCGGTATTCTCCGAACCGGCGATGAGCCAGGAGCAGGCGTTGTCCTACCTGGTGCTGGGGCGGCCGATGAGCACCGGCGAAGACAGCAACATGCTCGGCGAGGCGGCCCTGGCCCTGGGCCTGGCCGGTAGCGCACCGCTCACCGGGGAAATCGCCAAGCAGCTCGGCATCCAGGACTTCCAGCTGGACACCGAGGGCACCGGCAACAGCACCAGCGTGGTCGCCAGCGGGAATATCACCGACAAGCTCAGCCTGCGCTATGGTGTTGGAGTGTTCGAACCGGCAAATACCATCGCCTTGCGCTACCAGTTGACCAAACGCCTCTATCTCGAAGCGGCGAGCGGCCTGGCCAGTTCGCTGGACCTGTTCTTCAAGCGCGATTTCTGACGGATGCGCTGATACGGACCATGCGTAACGCATAAAAGTGTGTCACTTTTAGCGGCGCATCGACGTCGTAGAATGGAGCGGGCGCCGACCGCCAGGTCGGTGCCCGAAGCAACTCGGCACAAGGACTGGCTGACATGATTTCCGTCTATCAACTCAAACCGCGCTTTCAGAATCTTCTTCGTCCCGGCGTGCAGCGCCTCTACCAGCGCGGCATCACTGCCAACCAGGTAACCCTGGCGGCCTGCCTGCTGTCGCTGCTGGTCGGCGCGCTGGTCGCCGGTTTCGCCAGCCATCTCTGGCTGTTCGCCCTCGTTCCGCTGTGGATGTTCCTGCGCATGGCGCTGAACGCGGTGGACGGCATGCTCGCCCGCGAGTTCGGCCAGAAATCCGACCTGGGCGCCTACCTCAACGAACTCACCGACGTGATCGCCGACAGCGGCCTGTACCTGCCGTTCGCCCTGTTGCCGGGAGTCAACCCGCTGTGGGTGGTGCTGGTGGTGCTGCTGGCGGTGATCAGCGAATATGCTGGCGCGCTGGGCACCATGGTCGGCGCTTCGCGCCGCTACGACGGCCCGATGGGCAAGAGCGACCGGGCGTTGTGTTTCGGCGTGATCGGCGCCGGGGTGGCCAGCGGCCTGTTGCCGCTGGCCTGGATCGACTGGCTGATGTTGCTGATCGCGGCCCTGCTGTTGCTGACCATCGGCAACCGCGTGCGCCAGGGCCTGGCCGAGCTGGCCGCGAGTCGACGGGGCAGCGACGGCCAGGCCTGAGAGGGAACGGGCGAACGCCATGGAGGTGGGCGCCCGCAGGAAGCAACCCCGCCGGGATCCCGGCCGGGGCAACGACATAGGGACATCACATGCGCGACGTACAGGAATTGCGTTTCACCACCCACGACGGGGTAGAGCTCTTCTACCGCCACTGGCCGGCCAGCCGCCCGGCGCCGGACGGCACGCGCCAGGCGGTGCTGCTGTTCCACCGCGGCCATGAGCACTCCGGGCGGATCGCCCACCTGGTCGACGAACTCGACCTGCCGGAACACGACTTCTTCGCCTGGGACGCCCGTGGCCACGGCCTCTCGCCAGGCGCCCGCGGCGACAGCCCGAGCTTTGCCACCAGCGTGCGCGACGTACAGACCTTCGTCGACCATATCCAGGCCGTCCACGGTATCGCCGAAGAGCGGATGGCGGTGGTGGCGCAGAGCGTCGGCGCGGTGCTGGTTTCCACCTGGGCCCACGACTACGCGCCGAAGGTGCGCGCACTGGTGCTGGCTTCGCCGGCGTTCCAGGTCAAGCTCTACGTGCCGTTCGCCCGCAGCGGGCTGAAACTGATGCGCCTGTGGCGCGGCAATTTCTTCGTCAACAGCTATGTCAAGGCACGCTTCCTCAGTCACGACCCGCAGCGGATCGCCTCCTACGACAGCGACCCGCTGATCGCCAAGGCGATCTCGGTGAACGTCCTGCTCGGCCTCTACGAAGCTGCCGAGCGGGTGGTAGCGGACGCACAGGCGATCCAGATTCCCACCCAACTGCTGATTTCCGGGGCCGACTTCGTCGTCCATCGTGCGCCGCAGGAGCGCTTCTTCGAGCGTCTCGGCAGCCTGCGCAAGGAAAAGCACATCCTGCCCGGCTTCTTCCACGACACCCTTGGCGAGCGCGATCGTCACCTGGCCGTCGGCCGTGCCCGGCGCTTCCTCCTCGAGGCATTCGCCACGGCCCCCGAACGACCGAGCCTGCTCGATGCCGACCGCCTGGGCCATACCTGCGCCGAGGCCGAGGCGCTGGCCGCGCCGTTGCCGAAGAACTCGCCGCGCGATCTCTACTGGCGCGCCACCCGTGCCGGGCTGCGCCTGGGCAGCCTGTGGTCGGACGGGGTCAAGCTGGGCTTCGACACCGGTTTCGATTCCGGCAGCACCCTCGACTATGTCTACCGCAACCAGCCCAGCGGCAGCGGCCCGCTGGGTCGCCTAATCGACCGCAACTACCTGGACTCCATCGGCTGGCGCGGCATCCGCCAGCGCAAGCTGCACGCCGAGGAGCTGCTGCGCCTGGCCATGCAGCGGTTGCGTGAGGAGCAGCGCGAGGTGCGCATCGTCGACATCGCCGCCGGCCACGGCCGCTACATCCTCGAAGCCCTGCAAGGCGTCGAGCCGCTGCCGGAAAGCATCCTCCTGCGCGACTACAGCGAGATCAACGTGCGTGACGGCAGCGCCCTGATCGAAAGCAAGGGCCTCGCCGGCATCGCCCGCTTCGTCAAGGGCGACGCCTTCGATCGCGCCGACCTGGCGGCGCTGCAACCGAAGCCGAGCCTCGGGGTGGTTTCCGGGCTCTACGAGCTGTTCGCCGACAACCGCATGGTCGGCGACTCCCTCGCCGGCCTCGGCGAGGCGCTGGAGGAGGGCGGCTACCTGGTCTACACCGGACAGCCCTGGCACCCGCAACTGGAACTGATCGCCCGCGCGCTGACCAGCCACCGCCAGGGCCAGGCCTGGGTGATGCGGCGCCGGACCCAGGCGGAAATGGACCAACTGGTGGCCGCCGCCGGCTTCCGCAAGATCACCCAGCGGGTCGACCAGTGGGGCATCTTCAGCGTATCGCTGGCGCAGAAGGTCGCCCGCTGATGGCGCCGCGCGAGCCGGGGGTACTGAAGCGGGCGGTGCTCTGGCTGCTGTTCCTCGGCCCGTTCTTCTTCGCCAGCTATGGCCTGGCCAACTGGTTGACCAGCCAGCGCGGCGACGTCGGCAGCCTGGTCTTCGACTGGGAACGCGGGATGCCGCTGTGGCCCTGGACCATCCTGCCGTACTGGTCGATCGACCTGCTCTACGGCCTGTCGCTGTTGTTGCCGCGGGACAAGCGCGAGCTGGACACCCACTGCCTGCGCCTGCTCAGCGCCCAGGTGCTGTCGGTGACCTGCTTCCTGCTGTTCCCCCTGCGCTTCACCTTCGAACGGCCGGAACTGGGCGGCGTGTTCGGCTGGCTGTTCGACGTGCTGATGGGGTTCGACAAACCGTACAACCAGGCACCGTCGCTGCACATCGCCCTGCTGGTAGTGCTCTGGGTCTGCTACGCGCGCTACGCCAGCGGCGCCTGGCGCTGGCTGCTGCATGGCTGGTTCGCGCTGATCGGGCTGTCGGTGCTGACCACCTGGCAGCACCATTTCATCGACGTGCCCACCGGCGCGCTGGCCGGTTGGCTGTGCGTCTGGCTGTGGCCGCAGGCGCAGCCCGCGCCGTTCGCCCGCGCCAGTCTGAGCCGCGACCGGCAACGGCGGCGGCTGGCCGCTCGCTACGGCCTCGGCGCGCTGGCCTGCGCCGCCGTCGCCTTTGCCGTCGGCGGTGCGGCGTTGTGGCTGTGCTGGCCGGCGCTGGCGCTGGCGCTGGTGGCGCTGAACTACCTGCTGTTCGGCGCCGCCGGCTTCCAGAAGGGCAGCACTGGCCGCCTGAGCGCCGCCGCGCGCTGGCTGCTGGCGCCATATCTGCTTGCCGCGCGGATCAACGCCTGGCTCTGGACCCGTCGCCGGCCGCAGCCGGACGAGGTGCTGCCGGGCCTCTGGCTGGGGCGCCTGCCGTCGTCCGCGGAACTGGCCGACGGCCGCTTCCGCGCATTGCTCGACGCTACCGCCGAACTTTCCTGCAAGCCGCAGGGGCTGGCCTATCGCAGCCTGCCGTTGCTCGACCTGGTCGCGCCGGACGTCGAGGACTGCCGGCGCGCCGCGGTGCTGATCGACGAACTGCTGGCGCAAGGGCCGCTGCTGGTGGCCTGTGCCCTGGGCTATTCGCGCAGCGCCACGCTGGTCGCCGCCTGGCTGCTGCTCAGCGGCCGCGCGGCGGACGTCGAGTCGGCCGTGGCCGTGTTACGTCGGGCGCGACCGCAAGTGCTGCTGGGCGAGGCCCAGCGGCGGACCCTCGCGGCGTTGAGCGGAAGCGTGCCGGAGCCATCGGCGGAACTGGGCGAGGTGCGCCATGCCTGAGCAAACCCTGGCCCTGGTGGCGGCCCTGCTGCGCCGTGGCCGCGAGCTTGACCGGCTGTCCGCCGCACTGACCCTGCTGGCCATCGGGCTGGGCCTGTACCAGGCCGTGCAGGGCATCGGCTGGCGCTATTTCGCTGCGGCGATGCTGGCGATCGCCATGCTCGGCCTGTGGCAGAAGTACTGGGCGCTGCGAGTGGCCCTGGACGCCGAACTGTTCGAACGTTTCAGCCACGTCGGCGACAGGCTGGAAGCGCAGACCCAAGACCTGGACCGGGCCCTGGCCGATCTCGGCCTGGCCCGCGCGGACGCCGCAGGGCGCACCTGGCACCAGCGCAGCCGCGGCGCCCTGCGCCTGCTACGCTGGCAGGCGCTGGCCTGTGGCGCCCAGTTCCTGCTGGCCTTGTCGTGCCTGTTGTCGGTCCCTCTATTCAACGCTCAAACCTGAAGAGTCTTCCCATGCTCGAATCAGTCGTCGCCTATGGCATCATCGCCGGCGCCCGCGCCATCACCGGCTTGCGCAGCCTCTGGCTGGGCACCACGCCGATCCCCAAGCAACGCATCTATTACGCCAACCACAGCAGCCATGGCGACTTCGTCCTGCTCTGGGCCTCGTTGCCGCCGGAGGTGCGGCGGCGTACCCGGCCGGTGGCGGGCGCCGACTACTGGAACAAGGCCGGCCTGCGCAGCTACGTGATCAACAAGGTGTTCAACGGCGTGCTGGTCGACCGCCAGCGCAGCGAGGCCAATGCCAATCCGCTCGAACCCCTCGACCGCGCCCTGGACGGCGGCGATTCGCTGATCATCTTCCCCGAGGGCACCCGCAACCTGGACGACGAGGTCAAGCTGTTGCCATTCAAGAGCGGTATCTACCACCTGTCCCTGGCCCACCCGGACGTCGAGCTGGTGCCGGTCTGGCTGGCCAACCTCAACCGGGTCATGCCCAAGGGCCGCATGCTGCCGTTGCCGCTGCTCTGCACCCTGAGCTTCGGCAAGCCGCTGGTCGCCACGGCGGAAGAAGGCAAGGAGGCGTTCCTCGAACGAGCGCGCATGGCCCTGCTGGACCTGGCGCCGGAAGAGGAGGCCTGAGATGAACGAACAGACCTGGATGCTCTTCGGCGGGATCGGCGCGCTGCTGCTGCTCGCCTCGCTGGTCGGCTTCGTCCTCAAGTGGCGCGCCGGTCCCGGCCCGAACGCGGTGATCGACAACCTGAACGCGCGGATCAACGCCTGGTGGGCGATGGTCCTGGTGATCGGTTTCGCCTTCTGGCTTGGCCAGGCGGCGGTAATCCTGCTGTTCTATGGCGTGTCGTTCTACGCCCTGCGCGAGTTCATCACCCTCACCCCGACCCGGCGCAGCGACTACCCGGCGCTGGTGGCGGCGTTCTACTTCGTGCTGCCGATGCAGTACCTGCTGATCTACATCGACTGGTACAGCATGTTCTCGATCTTCATCCCGGTGTACGTGTTCCTGCTGTTGCCGATCCTCGCCTCGCTGGGCGGCGACACCAAGCACTTCCTCGAGCGCGCCTCGAAAGTGCAGTGGGGCCTGATGCTGGCGGTGTTCTGTATCTCCTTCGTGCCGGCGCTGCTGACCCTCGACATCCCCGGCTTCGAGGGGCGCAACCTGCTGCTGATCGCCTACCTGGTGATCGTCGTGCAGCTCTCCGACGTGATGCAGTACATCTGCGGCAAGCTGTTCGGCAAGCGCAAGATCGCTCCCAACCTGTCGCCGTCGAAGACCGTCGAAGGCTTCGTCGGCGGCATCGCCCTGGCCACCGCCATCGGCGCCTCGCTGTGGTGGATCACCCCGTTCAACCTCTGGCAGGCGGCGTTGATCGCGCTGCTGATCAACCTGCTGGGCTTCTTCGGCGGCCTGGTGATGTCGGCGATCAAGCGCGACCGTGGGGTCAAGGACTGGGGGCACATGATCGAAGGTCACGGTGGCATGCTCGACCGCCTGGACTCGGTGTGCTTCGCCGCGCCGATCTTCTTCCACGTGGTGCGCTACTGGTGGACGCCCTGAGGTTCGCCTGGCGCCGAGGGGAGCGGGGCGGTTGCCGATGGCGGCCGCCCCGTCGTCGTTTTCCTGCCGTGTAGGCAGCCAGGAAATTGCGAGCGATAGAGACCCGTAGGGCGGATACCGCCACAGGCGGTATCCGCCGAAACCCCGGATAAGCGGCGGATAACCGCAAGCGGTGATTCGCCCTACAACCAGGCTCCGGCATACGGGGACGTGACTGCAGCTTCACTGTCTCAGAGATTGACCAGGCGCATGCCTTCCTCGCTATAGCGACTGCCGGCGACCGCCTCGGCGGGGAAGATCGCATCCAGCTCGGCCAGTTCCGCCGCGCTCAGGCGCAATTCCGTCGCGGCGACGTTCTCCTCCAGGTAGCGCCGCTGCTTGGTGCCGGGAATCGGGATCAGGTCATCGCCCTGCGCCAGCACCCAGGCCAGCGCCAGTTGCGAGGGTTTCACGCCCTTGGCTGCGGCCAGTTCGCCGACCTTGTCCACCAGCTTCAGGTTCTTCGCGAAGTTCTCGCCCTGGAAGCGCGGGCTGAAACGACGGTAGTCGTCGGCGGCGAAGTCTTCCGGGCGCTTCAGGGTGCCGGTAAGGAAACCTCGGCCCAGCGGGCTGTAGGGGACGAAGGCGATGCCCAGGCGACGGCAGGCGGCGAGCACCCCGGTGTCCTCCGGATCGCGGGTCCACAGCGAGTACTCGCTCTGCAACGCGCTGATCGGGTGCACCCGGTGGGCACGCTCGAGGGTTTCCGCCGAGGCTTCGCTGAGACCGATGTGGCGGATCTTGCCGGCCTTCACCAGGTCGGCGAGGGCGCCGACGCTGTCCTCGATGGGTACCTGCGGGTCCATGCGGTGCTGATAGTACAGGTCCAGGCGGTCGGTACCGAGGCGCTTCAGGCTGCCTTCGATGGCGCGGCGGATGTACGCCGGGCTGCCGTCGACGCCGCGCGCCCGGGGATTGGCAGGGTCGCGGACGATGCCGAACTTGCTGGCCAGGAACACCTGCTCGCGTTTGCCGCGCAGGGCCTCGCCGAGCAGTTCCTCGTTACTGTGCGGGCCGTACATGTCGGCGGTATCGAAGAAGTTCAGCCCGAGTTCCACGGCGCGATGCAGGGTGGCGATGGCCTCCTGGCGGTCGCCGCCGGTGGTGTAGAAGTCGGTCATGCCCATGCAGCCGAGGCCGATGGCGGAGACGGAAGGGCCGTTGTGGCCGAGTTGACGGGTTTTCATGTGTCGAGCCTCGCGGGAGGGAAGGAAAACGTCGTCATTCTTCGCTCTGCATTGGTCTGGATAAAGCCCATAATTACGGTTTTACCATTCGTATTTTCCAAATAATCGAGGGTGTCCGATGGATCGTTTCCAGGCCATGCAGGCCTTCACCCGCATCGTCGAGCTGGGCGCCTTCGGCAAGGCCGCGGACAGCCTGGAGCTGCCGCGCGCCAGCGTGACCCAGGCGATCCAGCAACTGGAGGCGCACCTTGGCGTGCAGTTGCTGCAGCGCACCACCCGCCAGGTCAGCCTGACCCTCGACGGGCAGGCCTACTACGAGCGTTGCGTGCGCCTGCTGGCGGACCTGGAGGAGGCGGAAAGCTGCTTTCCACGCGTCCTGAACAACCCGCGCGGGCGCTTGCGGGTCGACCTGCCGGGCGCACTGGGGCGGATGCGGGTGATTCCGTTCCTGCCGGAGTTCTGCGAGCGCTACCCGGAACTGGAGCTGCAGTTGAGCAGCAACGATCGCCTGGTCGACCTGCTGCGCGAGGGCGCGGACTGCGTGCTGCGGGTCGGCGAACTGCACGATTCCAGCCTGGTCGGCCGGCACCTGGCCGACCTGCCGCAGGTCACCTGCGCCAGCGCCGCCTACCTGGAGCGTCATGGCCATCCGCGGCAGCTCGCCGAGCTCGGCGGGCACCTCGCGGTGAACTACCAGTCGCCTTCCAGCGGGCGTACCTTCGACTTCGAGTTCAGCGTCGACGGGCGTCTGCGCACGTTGCCGATGCGCAGCCGGGTCAGCGTCAACAACGCCGATGCCTACGTCGCCGCCTGCCGGGCCGGGCTCGGGCTGATCCAGGCGCCGCACTATCACGTCGCCGCCGGCCTGGCCGACGGTAGCCTCCGACAAGTGCTCGGAGAATGGTTGCCGCCATCGCTGCCGCTGCATGCCGTGTATCCCTCGCAGCGCCAGTTGTCGCCGCGGGTGAGGGTGTTCGTCGACTGGCTGGTGGAACTGTTCGGTCGCCAGGCGGCCGGCGAGACGCAATGAGACGCAGGCTTTCCGGGCGAAGATTTTTCTCGATTTCGCCGAGAGAACCTCGTTAGGATCGGCAGCCTTGGCCTGTCGAGCAGGGATGTTCGTCCGAGTTCCGGATGCCCGCTGCCGCCAGGCCGCATTCATTCGAACAAGAATAAGGATCGCTGATGGAAAGCTTGCAGAAGTGGGTGGTCGACCTGAACGGCGTGGTCTGGGGGCCGTTGATGCTGGTGCTGATTCTCGGCACCGGCCTGTACCTGATGCTGGGGTTGAAGTTCATGCCCCTGGTGCGCCTGGGAGTCGGCTTTCGCCTGCTCTGGCAGGGGCGTAGCAAGGATGACGAGAGCAGCGGCGAGATCAGCCCGTTCCAGGCGCTGATGACCTGCCTGGCGGCCACCGTCGGTACCGGCAACATCGCCGGGGTGGCCACGGCGATCTTCCTCGGCGGCCCGGGCGCGCTGTTCTGGATGTGGTGCACCGCGCTGGTGGGAATGGCCACCAAGTTCTCCGAAGTGGTGCTGGCGGTGCACTACCGCGAGAAGGATGAGCGCAACGAACACGTCGGCGGTCCGATGTATGCCATCAAGAACGGTCTGGGCAAGCGCTGGGCCTGGCTCGGCGCGGCCTTCGCGTTGTTCGGCGGGCTCGCCGGCTTCGGTATCGGCAACATGGTCCAGGTCAACAGCATGGCCGATGCCCTGGAGGTTTCCTTCGGCGTGCCCGACTGGGTCACCGGGGTCGCCACCATGCTCGTCACCGGGTTGGTGATCCTTGGTGGCATCCGCCGTATCGGCAAGGTCGCCGAAGCCCTGGTGCCCTTCATGTGCGTCGGTTACATCGTCGCCTCGGTGATCGTCCTGGTGGTCCATGCCGAGGCGATTCCCGGCGCGTTCCAACTGATCTTCACCCACGCCTTCACGCCGATCGCCGCCACCGGCGGCTTCGCCGGCGCAGCGGTGATGGCGGCAATCCGTTTCGGCGTCGCACGCGGGATCTTCTCCAACGAGGCCGGCCTCGGCACCGCCGGCATCGCCCAGGCCGCCGGCACGACCCATAGCGCGGTGCGTTCGGGCCTGATCGGTATGCTCGGCACTTTCATCGATACCCTGATCATCTGCAGCCTGACCGGCCTGGCGATCATCACCTCGGGCGTCTGGACCAGCGGCGCCAGCGGCGCGGCGCTGTCCTCGGCGGCGTTCGAGGCGGCGATGCCGGGCGTCGGCCACTACATCCTGTCGCTGGCCCTGGTGGTGTTCGCCTATACCACCATCCTCGGCTGGAGCTACTACGGCGAGCGCTGCTGGGAGTACCTGGCGGGCACCCGGGCGATCCTGCCGTTCCGGATCGTCTGGACCCTGGCGATTCCGTTCGGCGCCATGACCCAGCTGGACTTCGCCTGGCTGGTGGCGGATACCCTCAACGCGCTGATGGCGATTCCCAACCTGATCGCCTTGCTGCTGCTGAGTCCGGTGGTGTTCCGCCTGACCCGGGAGTATTTCGCCAAGGCCAGGAGTTGAGCCTCGGGGGACGGCGACGCTCAAACCCGAGGTTTTCGCTCGGGTAAAGCGTGCTAGCATCGTCGCCGGCCCCGAATGCTTCCGCCGCCGGCCACAGGGCCGGCGGCTTCTCACTGACTAGAAGGATCAACGCAATGGCTCAAGTGACTCTCAAGGGCAACCCGGTCAACGTCGATGGCCAGCTCCCGCAGAAAGGCGCCCAGGCTCCGGCCTTCAGCCTGGTCGGCGGCGACCTCGCCGACGTGACCCTGGAAAACTTCGCCGGCAAGCGCAAGGTGCTGAACATCTTCCCCAGCGTCGACACCCCGACCTGCGCCACCTCGGTGCGCAAGTTCAACGTCGAGGCCGGCAAGCTGGCCAACACCGTGGTGCTGTGCATCTCCGCCGACCTGCCGTTCGCGCAGAAGCGCTTCTGCGGCGCCGAAGGCCTGGAGAACGTAGTCAACCTGTCGACCCTGCGCGGTCGCGAGTTCCTCGAGAACTATGGCGTGGCCATCGCCAGCGGCCCGCTGGCCGGCCTGGCCGCGCGCGCCGTGGTGGTGCTCGACGAGCAGAACAAGGTGCTGCACAGCGAACTGGTCGGCGAAATCGCCGACGAGCCGAACTACGCGGCGGCCCTGGCGGCTCTCTGAGCCCCACGGCCAACCCGCTTCGTCCCATGACCGTCAGCCAGGCTGGCTGGTAACGGGCGAACCCGAATCCCTTGGCTGCTCGCCTCGGGCCATGAGCAGGGCGGATAATCGCGGCGCGGTCATCCGCCCTGCGTCGCAGAGACGCAGCGCTAGCGCATGGCGACCTGGTGGCGCCGGCTGACGCCGGCGAAGGCGCTCCGGAACGCCTGCATCTCTTCCTCGCTGCCTACCGTCACGCGGACCCAGTTGGGCCAGGAGGCCCACGGGCGGCCGACGTGCACCCGCTGTTTCTCCAGTTCGGCGATGACCAGCTCGGCGGGACGGCGCATATCCACCATGAAACAGTTGGACTGTGAGGCGGTGCAGCGGAAGCCCTGCTGGCGCAGCCAGGCGATGGTGCGCTCGCGGACCTCTGCGTTCTGCTGCTTGCGCCGTGGCACCAGGTCGTCGTCACGCAGGCTTTCCAGCCCGGCGTGGGCGGTTGGCGAGGGCACCACGTTGTGGCCGCCGAAGCGCTCCAGTCGCGCCAGCAGCTGCGGATGCCCGATGGCCAGGCCGAGCCGGGCGCCGGCCATCCCGTAGAGTTTCGAGAAGGTACGCAGGACCAGCACATCCTGGCGCTGGACGGCCAGGCCAACGACGCTGGGTGCGTCGGAAAAATGGATATACGCCTCGTCGACCAGCACCACGCTGCGCTCGGGCTTGCGTTCGATCGCCCTGACGATCCGCTCGTGCGGGGTGAGGGTGCCGGTCGGGTTGTTCGGGTTGCAGATATAGATCAGCCCGGCGTCGCGTTGCGCGGCGGCGAGCATGCGCTCGATGTCGTGGGCCGCCTCGGCGTCCAGCGGCACGGCAGCGACCTTCGCCCCCTGGGCCTGGGCGGCGCCGACCACGGAGTCGTAGGAGGGATCGGCGATGACCAGGCCGCGCTCCTTGCCGGTGAACGCCGCGACGGCGTATTGCAGCGGCTGGCGCGAGCCGCAGTAGGTGTGCACGCATTCGGCGGGGATGCCGTTCTGCTTGGCGAACAGGCCGACCAGGGCGTCCTGCGCGTCGTAGTCGTAGCGACCGCAGAGCGCGGCCGCCCGCTGCATGGCGGCCCTGGCCTTGGCGGAGGGGCCGTAGGGGCTTTCGTTGAAATCCAGGAAGGTCTCTTGCGGCTTGCCGGCGGCGCTTGTCGCGCCGCTCCCGGCGAAGGCTCGCGGGCTCAGCAGGATGCTGCTGGAGGCCAGGGCGGTCAGGGTCACGAACGAACGACGACTCAAAGCGGGCATAGCTTCACCTCCGTGTACCGAATGGGATATGCGTGCGGTGGGTTCCTCTCGGGCGTGTGTCACCAGAGTGGATAACGAGGAGGGAGTCGGTCCGTTTATGGTGGCGTGATAATGGCGCCGGAATATCGGCGGTCGTTCTTCGGATTGCGCACGCGGCGCTCCCGGGCGGCGAACCGCCGGGGAGCGCCGTGTGGATTCAGAGCGTGAGGGTGAAGCGCCCGGTCAGCGCGCCCGGCAGGTGCATCGAGTCGGTCTGGCGTTCGCCGTAGGTATTGCTGGACAGGCGCAGTTCGCGCTCGTGGCTGAGGTCTTCCAGGTGGGCGCCGAGGAAGCTGTACAGGCTGTCGTCGAAGCGCATGGTGCTGACCGGCGCCCGGATCTGGCCGTTCTCCACCCAGAAGGTGGCGAAGCGGGTCATTCCGGTCAGGCGTGCGGCGGGCATGTCCGAGTAGTTCAGGTACCACAGGTTGCCGATGTACAGGCCGGTATCCAGGGCCTCGAGGATGCGCGCCTGTTCCAGGCTGCCGCCGGCCATGTCCAGCGCCGTGGGCGCCTCGTTGGCGCCGGCGCCATTGGCTACCAGGCCGTATTCGCGGGCGCTGCGCGAACTCACCAGGCGTCCGCTCAGGCGGCCGTTGCCGACCAGTTCGACCTCGGCGCGCGGCGAGCCTTCCGCGCTGAATGCCGGGGAGGGCGAGGTGGCAGGGCGCTCGGCGAGGTTCAGCAGCGGGCTGAGCAGGGCGTCGCCGTTCTGCAGGCGTTGCAGGGGGCTTTCGCCGGTAGCCAGGGCGCGCGCGGAGAAACCGCCCCAGCAGAGCATCTGCATGACTTCCTCGAGCGCCGCCGGCGCCAGGTAGGCGCGATAGTCGCCGGGGCGCAACTGGCGCAGCGGCTTGCCCAGGTGGCCGAGCTGCTCCCGGGCCTGTTCGAAGCGCCGGGCGAAGGCTTCGTCGTCCCAGCGCTGGCCGGCGTAGTCGGCCTTCACCGCCTGGCCGTTGCCATGGAACAGGCTCCAGTCGAAGTTGAAGCTGCTGCCGGCATGCCAGCCGAAGGCGCCCCAGGAGTTGGCGAAGCCACGGAACAGCGGTCCGGCGGCATAGATGCCGACCAGGTCGAGGTCGCGCGCCCGGCGTTCGAGGCTGGCCAGCAGCGCGCCGCTGTCGGGCGCTGCGCCGAGGTCCTGGTTCTCTCGCTGCCAGGCCGAGGTGTCGAGCAGCAGATAGGGATCGGCGGGAATCCAGGCCAGGCTCTGGCGCAGTTGCCGAAGGCCTTCGGCCAGACGCTGGCGGTCTTCTTCCGGCGCGCCGGAGAGCGTCAGGTCGAGGCTCGCCTGGCGTTCGTCGCGGATCAGCCGGAGCAGCGCGCTGGCCTGGCGCACCCGGCCGGCCTGGCGCACCCGCGCCCGGTTGAAGCGGATGAACTCGGAGTCCTCGGCGCTGTACCAGAGGGTGAAGTCCTCGCCCTCGGCCAGATGCCGGCGCAGGTCCTCGGCGAGGGCTTCGAAATGCTGTCTCTGGTGCATCAGGTATCTCCCCCGAATACGTCCACATCGCTGAATACGCAGGCCGGCGAGGCGTGGCCGACACGGATCACCTGGTTCGGCTCGCCCTTGCCGCAGTAGGGCGTGCCGAGCACCTCGAAGGTGCCGGCGTCGCCCACCGCGCTGAGGTTGCGCCAGAACTGCGCGGAGATGCCCCGGTAGTTGGGGTTCTTCACCACGCCCTTGAGTTCGCCGTCCTCGATCAACTGGCCCCATTCGCAGCCGAACTGGAACTTGTTGCGTGCGTCGTCGATCGACCAGGAGCGGTTGTAGGACATCAGCACCCCGCGCTCGATACCGGCCACCAGCTGCGCGAAGCTCTTGTCGCCGGGCTCCAGGTTGAGATTGGCCATGCGGTCGATGGGCGCGCGGTTCCAACTGCTGGCGCGGCTGTTGGCGACGCCCTCCAGGCCGCTGCGGTGTTGCGACAGGGCGCCGCCGAGCGGACGCAGCAGGCGGCCTTCGCGGATCAGGTATTCCTTGCGCGCGGGGCTGCCGTCGTCGTCCTGGCGGTAGCTGGCCAGCTCCTCGGGGATTTCCGGGTCGAAGCTGACGTTGAGCAGGCTGGAGCCGTACTGGTAGCGACCGAAGTCCTCGGTCTTGATGAAGCTGGTACCGGCGTAGTTGCGCTCGTCGCCGAGGATGCGATCCAGCTCCAGCGGGTGGCCGATCGACTCGTGGATCTGCAGGATCATCTGGTCCGGCATCAGCAGCAGGTCGCAGCGGCCGCTCGGGGTGTTCGGCGCCGCCAGCAGTTGCAGGGCCTGGTCGGCGATGCGCGGCGCGGCGCCGACCAGGCCGAGGCGCTCGATCACTTCGGCGCCGCCCTGCTGGCCGGCATGGTGGCCGCCGAAACTGCGGGTCTGGCTGTCATGGCCGTCGTAGGCGGTGACGCTGGCGCCGGGATAGACGAAGCGCTGCTCGTGGTATTGCTCGGCGCCGGCGCTGTTCAGGTAGAGCTGTTCCTGGCGGCTGACTTCGAGGAATACGCTCCAGTTCACCAGGCGCTCGTCGCGCGGCACCTTGGCGGACTCCTCGGCGAGCAGTTCGTAGCACTCGGCGAGGGAGGGGAAAGGGGCGTCCTGGTTCGGCGAGCGATACTGCGAGCGGCCGCTTGCCGGCGGCAATCCGCGGACGTCGAACAGGGCGTGCCGGGCGATCCGCTCGGCTTGCCGTTCGGCCTGCTCCAGGGCGGCCTGCAGGCCGGCCGCGGAGAGATCGTTGGTGGCGGCGTAGGCTTCCACGCCGTTCAGCCGTACGCAGAGCATGGCGCCGCGGTCCTGGCTGAAGTGCGGCGGTTCGCTGACGTTGCGGCGCACCGAGAGGTACTCGCCGCTACGCTGGACGTAGCGCAAGGAGTGGAATTCGGCGCGACTGCGGAGCGCCGCGAAGCGGTGTTTCAACGGGTCGATCATCTGTGCGTCCCTGGCCGATTGCGGAGTGGGCGAATGCAGAACGCTCTATTTCAAGCCTTCGCCCGTAACGGAGCAAGCCGTTTGTTGTCATAGCCTGGTGCCAGGCTGCGGGTGGCTCGCCGAAGCATGCGGGCGGAATGCCTAACTATCGGTAAAGCAAGGGTAAATAGCGGGTAAAGAGGCTTTGCCTGGGCCCCTGCAATGCTTATCGTGCAGCCTGGAAAAAGCGCCTCCGTTCTAAGCCTGAAGAAGAACCATGACTCCAACGACCGGTAAATCCAAGTTCCGTACCCTGCGCCCGTGGCTGATCACCGCCCTGGCCTTCGCCGCCGTGATCGGCCTGGTGATGTGGCTGGGGGG
>NZ_KV800311.1:183188-190265 GCF_001810205.1 Pseudomonas sp. HMSC076A11
GGCGGCGCCCGCCTCGGCACCGTCCTCCGACGGGCGACCCGGTCGCGGCGGCAAGCCGGGCGCCGCGCTGCCCAAGGCCAACGCGCTCACCGTCGGCGTGGCCAGGGTGGAGCAGGGCGACCTGGCGCTGCATTTCAACGCGCTTGGCACCGTCACCGCCTTCAACACGGTGAACGTCAAGCCGCGGGTCAACGGCGAGCTGGTCAAGGTGCTGTTCCAGGAGGGGCAGGAGGTCAAGGCCGGCGACCTGCTGGCGGTGGTCGACCCGCGCACCTACAAGGCGGCGCTGGCCCAGGCCGAGGGCACGCTGATGCAGAACCAGGCGCAACTGAAGAACGCCGAGATCGACCTGCAGCGCTACAAGGGGCTGTATGCCGAGGACTCGATCGCCAAGCAGACCCTGGATACCCAGGAAGCCCAGGTCCGCCAGTTGCAGGGCACCATCCGTACCAACCAGGGCCAGGTCGACGACGCCCGCCTCAACCTGACCTTCACCGAGGTCCGCGCACCGATTTCCGGGCGCCTCGGCCTGCGCCAGGTGGACATCGGCAACCTGGTCACCAGCGGCGATACCACGCCGCTGGTGGTGATCACCCAGGTCAAGCCGATCTCGGTGGTGTTCAGCCTGCCGCAGCAGCAGATCGGCACCGTCGTCGAGCAGATGAACGGCCCCGGCAAGCTGGCGGTCACCGCGCTGGACCGCAACCAGGACAAGGTTCTCGCCGAAGGCACCCTGACCACCCTGGACAACCAGATCGACACCACCACCGGCACGGTCAAGCTCAAGGCGCGCTTCGAGAACGCCGACGGCAAGCTGTTCCCCAACCAGTTCGTCAACGTGCGCCTGCTGGCGCAGACCCTCAAGGGCGTGCTGACCATTCCGGCCAACGCCGTGCAGCGCGGCACCAACGGTATCTATGTCTACGTGGTCGGCGCCGACAACAAGGTCAGCCAGCGCAGCGTCGCCATCGGCACCAGCGAGAACGAGCGGGTGGTGGTGGAAAGCGGCCTGAAGGCCGGCGAGCAGGTGGTGGTGGAAGGCACCGACCGCCTGCGCGACGGTATGGAAGTGCGTGTCGCCGAGGCCTCCCCGCAGGTCCTCGAGGGCGAGCCGCAGAAACCGCAGACTGGCCGCCCCAGCGGCCTCCAGGGCGACTCGGTGGGTAGCGGGAGCGCTGAATGAACCCGTCCCGCCCGTTCATCCTGCGGCCGGTCGCGACCACCCTGCTGATGGTGGCGATCCTGCTCTCGGGCCTGATCGCCTACCGCTTCCTGCCGATCTCGGCGTTGCCGGAAGTGGACTACCCGACCATCCAGGTGGTCACCCTGTACCCCGGCGCCAGCCCGGAGATCATGACCTCGTCGATCACCGCGCCGCTGGAGAACCAGCTCGGGCAGATTCCGGGGCTCAACGAGATGTCTTCCAGCAGTTCCGGCGGCGCCTCGGTGATCACCCTGCAATTCAGCCTGCAGAGCAACCTCGATGTCGCCGAGCAGGAAGTCCAGGCGGCGATCAACGCCGCGCAGAGCCTGCTGCCCAACGACCTGCCGAACCAGCCGGTGTTCAGCAAGGTGAATCCGGCGGACGCACCGATCCTGACCCTGGCGGTGATGTCCGACGGCATGCCGCTGCCGCAGATCCAGGACCTGGTGGATACCCGCCTGGCACAGAAGATCTCGCAGATCTCCGGGGTCGGCCTGGTCAGCATCAGCGGCGGCCAGCGCCCGGCGGTGCGGGTGCGCGCCAACCCGACGGCGCTGGCGGCGGCGGGGCTGAGCCTGGAGGACCTGCGCAGCACGGTGACCAGCAACAACCTCAACGGCCCCAAGGGCAGCTTCGACGGCCCGACCCGTGCCTCGACCCTGGACGCCAACGACCAGTTGCGCTCGGCCGACGCCTACCGCGACCTGATCATCGCCTACAAGAACGGCTCGCCGCTGCGCATCCGCGACGTCGCCAGCGTCGAGGACGACGCCGAGAACGTGCGCCTGGCCGCCTGGGCCAACAACCTGCCGGCGGTGGTGCTGAACATCCAGCGCCAGCCGGGGGCCAACGTGATCGAGGTGGTCGACCGGATCAAGGCGCTGCTGCCGCAGCTGCAATCGACCCTGCCGGGCAATCTCGACGTGCAGGTGCTGACCGACCGCACCACCACCATCCGCGCCTCGGTCAAGGACGTGCAGTTCGAGCTGGCGCTGGCGGTGGCGCTGGTGGTGATGGTCACCTTCCTGTTCCTGCGCAACGTCTACGCCACCCTGATTCCCAGCTTCGCCGTGCCGCTGTCGCTGATCGGCACCTTCGGCGTGATGTACCTGTCCGGCTTCTCGATCAACAACCTGACCCTGATGGCGCTGACCATCGCCACCGGCTTCGTGGTCGACGACGCGATCGTCATGGTGGAGAACATCGCCCGCTACCTGGAGCAGGGCGACTCGCCGCTGGAAGCGGCGCTCAAGGGCTCGAAGCAGATCGGCTTCACCATCATCTCGCTGACCTTCTCGCTGATCGCCGTGCTGATCCCGCTGCTGTTCATGGGCGACGTCGCCGGGCGGCTGTTCCGCGAGTTCGCCATCACCCTGGCGGTGGCGATCCTGATTTCCGGCTTCGTCTCCCTGACCCTTACGCCGATGCTCAGCGCCAAGCTGCTGCGCCACATCGACGAGGACCAGCAGGGCCGCTTCGCGCGCGCCGCGGGGCGGGTCATCGATGGCCTGATCGCACAATACGCCAAGGCCCTGCGGGTGGTCCTGCGGCACCAGCCGCTGACCCTGCTGGTGGCCATCGCCACCCTGGCGCTGACCGCGCTGCTCTACTTGGCCATGCCCAAGGGCTTCTTCCCGGTGCAGGACACCGGGGTGATCCAGGGCGTCGCCGAAGCGCCGCAGTCGATCTCCTTCCAGGCCATGTCCGAGCGCCAGCGCGCCCTTGCCGAGGTGGTGCTGAAGGACCCGGCGGTGGCCAGCCTGTCCTCCTACATCGGCGTCGACGGCAGCAACCCGACCCTCAACACCGGCCGCCTGCTGATCAACCTCAAGCCGCACAGCGAGCGCGACGTCACCGCCAGCGAAGTGATCCAGCGCCTGCAGCCCGAACTCGACCACCTGCCCGGGATCAAGCTGTACATGCAGCCGGTGCAGGACCTGACCATCGAGGACCGGGTCGCCCGCACCCAGTACCAGTTCACCTTGCAGGACGCCGACCCGGACGTGCTCGCCGAGTGGGTGCCGAAGCTGGTGGCGCGGCTGCAGGAGTTGCCGCAGCTCGCCGACGTCGCCAGCGACTGGCAGGACAAGGGCTTGTAGGCCTACCTGAACATCGACCGCGACACCGCCTCGCGCCTCGGCGTGAAGCTCTCCGACATCGACAGCGTGCTCTACAACGCCTTCGGCCAGCGGCTGATCTCGACCATCTTCACCCAGGCCACCCAGTACCGCGTGGTGCTGGAGGTGGCGCCGCAGTTCCAGCTCGGCCCGCAGGCCCTGGAGCAGCTCTACGTGCCGTCCAGCGACGGCACCCAGGTGCGCCTGTCGAGCCTGGCGAAGGTGGAGGAGCGGCATACCCTGCTGGCGATCAACCATATCGCCCAGTTCCCCTCGGCGACCCTGTCGTTCAACCTGGCCAAGGGTTACTCCCTGGGCGAGGCGGTCGAGGCGATCCGTGGCGTCGAGGCCAGCCTGGAGCTGCCGCTGAGCATGCAGGGCAGCTTCCGCGGCGCGGCGCTGGCCTTCGAGGCCTCGCTGTCGAACACGCTGCTGCTGATCCTCGCCTCGGTGGTGACCATGTACATCGTCCTGGGCATCCTCTACGAGAGCTTCATCCATCCGGTGACCATCCTCTCGACCCTGCCCTCGGCCGGGGTCGGCGCGCTGCTGGCGCTGATGCTGGCGGGGCAGGAGATCGGCATCGTGGCGATCATCGGCATCATCCTGCTGATCGGCATCGTCAAGAAGAACGCGATCATGATGATCGACTTCGCCCTCGACGCCGAGCGCAACGAAGGCAAGCCGCCCCATGAGGCGATCTACCAGGCCTGCCTGCTGCGCTTCCGGCCGATCCTGATGACCACCATGGCCGCGCTGCTCGGCGCGCTGCCGCTGATGCTCGCCGGCGGCGCCGGCGCCGAGCTGCGCCAGCCGCTGGGCATCACCATGGTCGGTGGCCTGCTGCTGAGCCAGGTCCTGACCCTGTTCACCACCCCGGTGATCTATCTCTACTTCGACCGCCTGGCCCGTCGCTGGGCGGCCTGGCGCAAGCAGCGCGGGCTGGACCTGAACACCGAGGCCGGGTTCGACGGGGACGCCGGGCGATGAGTCTGTCCACGCCCTTCATCCGCCGCCCGGTCGCCACCACGCTGCTGACCCTGGCGTTGCTGCTGGCCGGCACCCTGTCGTTCGGCCTGCTGCCGGTGGCGCCGCTGCCCAACGTCGATTTTCCGGCCATCGTGGTCAGCGCCAGCCTGCCGGGCGCCAGCCCGGAAACCATGGCCTCGTCGGTGGCCACGCCGCTGGAGCGCTCGCTGGGACGGATCGCCGGGATCAGCGAGATGACCTCCAGCAGTTCGCTGGGCTCGACCACCGTGGTGCTCGTGTTCGACCTGGAGAAGGACATCGACGGCGCCGCCCGCGAGGTGCAGGCGGCGATCAACGGCGCGATGAGCCTGCTGCCCAGCGGTATGCCGAACAATCCCAGCTACCGCAAGGCCAACCCCTCGGACATGCCGATCATGGTCCTCACCCTGACCTCGGAGACCCAGAGTCGCGGCGAGATGTACGACCTCGCCTCGACCGTGCTGGCGCCGAAGCTGTCGCAGGTGCAGGGGGTAGGGCAGGTGAGCATCGGCGGCAGCTCGCTGCCGGCGGTGCGGGTCGACCTCAACCCGGATGCCATGAGCCAGTACGGGCTGTCCCTGGACAGCGTGCGCACGGCCATCGCCGCGGCCAACAGCAACGGCCCCAAGGGCGCCGTCGAGAAGGACGACAAGCACTGGCAGGTGGACGCCAACGACCAGTTGCGCAAGGCCCGCGAGTACGAGCCGCTGGTGATCCACTACAACGCCGACAACGGCGCCGCGGTGCGCCTCGGCGACGTGGCCAAGGTCAGCGACTCGGTGGAGGACGTGCGCAACGCCGGCTTTTCCGACGACCTGCCGGCGGTGCTGCTGATCGTCACCCGCCAGCCCGGCGCCAACATCATCGAGGCCACCGACGCCATCCACGCGCAACTGCCGGTGTTGCAGGAACTGCTCGGGCCGCAGGTCAAGCTGAACGTGATGGACGATCGCAGCCCGTCGATCCGTGCGTCGCTGGAAGAGGCCGAGCTGACCCTGCTGATCTCGGTGGCGCTGGTGATCCTGGTGGTCTTCCTGTTCCTGCGCAACGGCCGCGCCACGCTGATCCCCAGCCTGGCGGTGCCGGTCTCGCTGATCGGCACCTTCGCGGTCATGTACCTGTGCGACTTCAGCCTGAACAACCTGTCGCTGATGGCGCTGATCATCGCCACCGGCTTCGTGGTGGACGACGCCATCGTGGTGGTGGAGAACATCGCCCGACGCATCGAGGAGGGCGATCCGCCGATCCAGGCGGCGATCACCGGCGCCCGCCAGGTCGGTTTCACCGTGCTGTCGATGACGCTCTCGCTGGTCGCGGTGTTCATCCCGCTGCTGCTCATGGGCGGCCTCACCGGACGGCTGTTCCGCGAGTTCGCGGTGACTCTCTCGGCGGCGATCCTGGTGTCCCTGGTGGTATCCCTGACCCTCACGCCGATGCTCTGCGCGCGTCTGCTGCGTCCGCTGAAACGGCCCGAAGGCGCTTCCCTGGCGCGGCGCAGCGATCGCTTCTTCGCCGCCTTCATGCTGCGCTACCGCGCCAGCCTGGGCTGGGCGCTGGAGCACTCGCGGCTGATGGTGGTGATCATGCTGGCCTGCATCGCCATGAACCTCTGGTTGTTCGTGGTGGTGCCCAAGGGCTTCCTCCCGCAGCAGGACTCCGGGCGCCTGCGCGGCTACGCGGTGGCCGACCAGAGCATCTCGTTCCAGTCCCTGAGCGCGAAGATGGGCGAGTACCGCAAGATCCTCTCTTCCGATCCGGCGGTGGAAAACGTGGTCGGCTTCATCGGTGGCGGCCGTTGGCAGTCGAGCAACACCGGTTCGTTCTTCGTCACTCTCAAGCCGATCGGCGAGCGCGACCCGGTGGAGAAGGTCCTCACCCGGCTGCGCGAGCGGATCGCCAAGGTGCCCGGCGCGGCGCTCTATCTCAACGCCGGCCAGGACGTGCGCCTGGGCGGCCGCGACAGCAACGCGCAGTACGAATTCACCCTGCGCAGCGACGACCTGACCCTGCTCCGCGAATGGGCGCCGAAGGTCGAGGCGGCGATGCGCAAGCTGCCGCAGCTGGTGGACGTCAACAGCGACTCCCAGGACAAGGGCGTGCAGACCCGCCTGGTGATCGACCGCGACCGCGCGGCGACCCTGGGGATCAACGTGGAAATGGTCGACGCGGTGCTCAACGACTCTTTCGGCCAGCGCCAGGTGTCGACCATCTTCAACCCGCTGAACCAGTACCGGGTGGTGATGGAGGTCGACCAGCAGTACCAGCAGAGCCCGGAGATCCTCCGCCAGGTCCAGGTGATCGGCAACGACGGCCAGCGCGTGCCGCTGTCCGCGTTCAGCCACTACGAACCGAGCCGGGCACCGCTGGAGGTCAACCACCAGGGCCAGTTCGCCGCCACCACGCTGTCCTTCAACCTGGCACCGGGCGCGCAGATCGGCCCGACCCGCGAGGCCATCATGCAGGCCCTGGAGCCGCTGCACATCCCGGTGGACGTGCAGACCAGCTTCGAGGGCAACGCCGGCGCGGTGCAGGACACGCAGAACCAGATGCCCTGGCTGATCCTCCTGGCGCTGCTGGCGGTGTACATCGTCCTCGGCATCCTCTACGAGAGCTACGTGCACCCGCTGACCATCCTCTCGACCCTGCCTTCGGCCGGGGTCGGCGCGCTGCTCGCGCTGATCCTCTGCCGCAGCGAGCTGAGCCTGATCGCGCTGATCGGCATCATCCTGCTGATCGGCATCGTCAAGA
>NZ_KV800311.1:190365-224273 GCF_001810205.1 Pseudomonas sp. HMSC076A11
AGAAGAACGCGATCATGATGATCGACTTCGCCCTGGAGGCCGAGCGCAACCACGGCCTGAGCCCGCGCGAGGCGATCCTCGAGGCCTGCATGATGCGCTTCCGGCCGATCATGATGACCACCCTGGCCGCCTTGCTCGGCGCCTTGCCGCTGATCTTCGGCATCGGCGGCGACGCCGCGTTGCGCCGGCCGCTGGGCATCACCATCGTCGGCGGGCTGATCGGCAGCCAGTTGCTGACCCTGTACACCACCCCGGTGGTCTACCTCTATCTCGACCGCCTGCGCCACTGGGTCAACCAGAAACGCGGCGTACGCACGGACGGTGCGCTGGAGACACCCCTATGAAACACACCCCCTCGTTGCTCGCCCTGGCCCTGGTCGCCGCCCTCGGCGGCTGCGCCATCGGCCCCGACTACCAGCGACCGGACCTGGCGGTGCCCGCCGAATTCAAGGAAGCCGAAGGCTGGCGCCGCGCCGAGCCGCGCGACGTGTTCCAGCGCGGCGCCTGGTGGGAGCTGTACGGCGACCAGACCCTGAACGACCTGCAGATGCACCTGGAACGTTCCAACCAGACCCTGGCCCAGTCGGTGGCGCAGTTCCGCCAGGCCGAGGCGCTGGTGCGCGGCGCGCGGGCGGCGTTCTTCCCGTCGATCACCGGCAACGCGGGCAAGACCCGCAGCGGCCAGGGCGGCGGCGATAGCACCGTGTTGCTGCCGGGAGGCTCGACGGTGAGCAGCGGCGGCTCTGGCGCGATCAGCACCAGCTACTCGACCAACCTCAGTGTCAGCTGGGAGGTCGACCTCTGGGGCAAGCTGCGCCGGCAACTGGAGGCCAACCAGGCGAGCCTGCATGCCAGCGCCGCCGACCTCGCCGCGGTGCGCCTCAGCCAGCAGTCGCAACTGGCGCAGAACTACCTGCAACTGCGGGTGATGGACGAACAGATCCGCCTGCTCAACGACACGGTGACGGCCTACGAGCGTTCGCTGAAGGTGGCCGAGAACAAATACCGCGCCGGCATCGTCACCAGGGCCGACGTGGCCCAGGCCCGCACCCAGTTGAAAAGCACCCAGGCCCAGGCCATCGACCTGAAGTACCAGCGTGCCCAGCTGGAGCACGCCATCGCCGTGCTGGTCGGCCTGCCGCCGGCGCAATTCAACCTGCCGCCGGTGGCGAGCGTGCCGAAGCTGCCGGACCTGCCGGCAGTGGTGCCGTCGCAATTGCTCGAGCGGCGGCCGGACATCGCCTCGGCGGAACGCAAGGTGATTTCCGCCAACGCCCAGATCGGCGTGGCCAAGGCCGCCTATTTCCCCGACCTCACCCTGAGCGCCGCCGGCGGCTACCGCAGCGGCAGCCTGAGCAACTGGATCAGCACGCCGAACCGCTTCTGGTCGATCGGCCCGCAGTTCGCCATGACCCTGTTCGACGGCGGCCTGATCGGCTCCCAGGTGGACCAGGCCGAGGCGACCTACGACCAGACCGTGGCGACCTACCGGCAGACCGTGCTCGACGGTTTCCGCGAGGTGGAGGACTACCTGGTGCAATTGAGCGTCCTCGACGAGGAGAGCGGGGTGCAGCGCGAAGCCCTGGAGTCGGCCCGCGAGGCACTGCGCCTGGCCGAGAACCAGTACAAGGCCGGCACCGTCGACTACACCGACGTGGTCACCAACCAGGCCACCGCGCTGAGCAACGAACGCACCGTGCTGACCCTGCTCGGCAGCCGCCTGACCGCCAGCGTCCAGTTGATCGCGGCAATGGGCGGCGGCTGGGACAGCGCCGACATCGAGCGGACCGACGAGCGGCTCGGCCGGGTCGAAGAGGGCCTGCCGCCTTCGCCCTGAGTTCTTCTCGCTGCCTGTTCCTGACGAATGCCTTTCCCCGCTATTGCGCTTGCATGACACACCGCCGTCCGCGTCTCGGCTAGAGTACGGCGGCGGATGTGGAGGTGAATACGTGTCGGGGAAGTTTCCGGAAATGCCCTCGCGCCGAGGCTACTGGCTCGGCTGGTTGTGCCGCCTGGCCATGCTTGGCGGCGTCGCCGCGATGTTCTGGGCGCTGCTGCAATGCTTCGTCCTGCTGCACGGTGAACCGCCGCTCCAGCGCGCCCCGCTGCGGACGCCCTGGACCCTGCTGGCGCTCGGCCTGGCGCTGTTCCTCGCCGGTTTCTGCGGCGAGTACCGGCTGTGGCGGCGCCGCGCCGGTTGCTGAAACCGGCGTCAGGCAGCGCCCGTCGAAGGGAACAGCAGGCGCAGGTGGGTCTTCTGCTGCGGTACGCTTTCCGCTTCGGCGCGGCCGCCGTGGTAGGCCATGATCGATTGCACGATGGCCAGTCCCAGGCCGGTGCCGGCCTGGGCTCCAGTCTGGCGTCCGGCGCGGCGGTAGAAGCGCTCGAACAGGTGCGGCAGGTACTCCGGCGGGATGCCCGGACCGTCGTTGCTGACCCTCACCTCGGTGTGCCCCGCGCGTTCCCCGATCCGCACGTCGATGCGCCCGCCTTGCGGGGTGTGGCGCACGGCGTTGGACACCAGGTTGGAAATGGCGCGCTGGATCATCAGGTTGTCGCCGTGGGCGAAGCCGTTGCCGGACAGGCGCAGTTCGACGCCCTTGTCCTCGGCGACCATCTCGTACAGGTCGATGACCTTGGCCGCCTGCTCGTGCAGGGCGACGCAGCCGAACTGGGCCTGGATCGCCGGGTTGTCCACCTGCACCAGGAACAGCATGTCGGTGACGATCCGCGACAGCCGCTCCAGTTCCTCGGCATTGGACTCCAGGGCTTCGCGGTATGCCGCGCCGTCGCGATGCTGGCTGAGCAGCACCTGGTTGCGCACCAGCAGGTTGCAGATCGGCGCGCGCAGTTCGTGGGCCAGGTCGTCGGAGAACTGCGAGAGCTGGCGTACGCCATCCTCGAGGCGGCCGAGCATGTGGTTGAAGCTGCGGGCCAGGCTGTCCAGCTCGCGCGGCAGGTTCTGCTCGGGGATGCGGTAGGAGAGATCCTGCGGGCTGACCTGGGCGGCCACCCGGCGGAAGCGGTTCAACGGTTCGAGGCCGGCACGCACCACCCACCAGGCGGCCAGGGCGATCAATGGCAGGAGGAAGGGCAGGGCCAGCAGGGTGGCGCGGAGGAAACCGTCGAGCAGGCGCTCGTCGGCGTTGCGCTCGCTGCTCAGCAACACCTGTACCGGGGTGCCGTTCTTCATGCGCATGGAAGCGCCGATGCTCAGCAGGCGCTGGTCGTTGCCGGTGCTCCAGCTCTGGAACACCGGCTGGCGGGCATCCGCCTGCAAGCGGGCGAGAAGCGCGCGGTTGGCCGCGACGCTGGCCGCGGCCTGGTCGCCGAAGCTCATCAGCGGCTGGCCGCTGCGGCTGTCGAGAATGCTCAGGTGCAGGCCGCTGTGCGCCACCAGTTGGTCCTGCAGGGCATGCGCCTGTACGGCCGGGTCGCTGCGCAGGTCGAGATCGTCTTCCAGGCTGTGGCGGATCTGCTCCAGCTTCAATTGCAGGTTTTCCCGCTCGCGGGCTTCCAGCTCGCGGCCGAGGTTCCAGTGCGCCATTGCGCCGAGCGCCAGGGCCAGCAGCGCGCCGAGGGCGCCGACCAGCAGGGCCAGGCGCAGCGACAGTCGGCCTGGTGGCGTCATCGGCGCGCTTCCAGGACGTAGCCGACGCCGCGAATGGTATGGATCAGCTTGAGGTCGAAGCCGTCGTCGATCTTCGCCCGCAGGCGGCAGATGGCGACTTCCACCACGTTGGAGTCGTTGTCGAAGTTCATGTCCCAGATCAGCGAGATGATCTGCGTCCGGGTGATGACGTCGCCGTTGCGCCGCATCAGCAGGTGCAGCAGGGCGAACTCCTTGGTCGTCAGGTTGATCCGCACCCGGCCGCGGAAGGCCCGGTGGCGGCTGGCGTCCAGCTCCAGGTCGGCGACCCGCAGGACGTCCTGCATCGGTGCCTGGTCGTGGCGGCGCAGCAGCGAGCGGACCCGCGCCAGCAGTTCGGGGAACTGGAACGGCTTGACCATGAAGTCGTCGGCGCCGAGATCGAGGCCGCGCACCTTGTCGGTCAGCCTGCCATGCCCGGTGAGCATCATCACCCGCGCGCTGCTGCGTTCGCGCAGGCGGCGGAGCAGGTCCCAGCCGTCGATGCCGGGCAGGTTGACGTCGAGGATCACCAGTTCGTAAGGGTGTTGCAAGGCCATGTGCAGGCCGTCGATGCCATCGTTGGCGCGGTCGACGATGTAGCCGCTTTCGGTCAGGCCCTGGTGCAGGTAGTCGGCAGTCTTGACTTCATCTTCGATAATAAGGATGCGCATGTTCGCCCCTATATAAAGTATGGATTCATTTGCAAGTAAATGTTTAAGTGCATTGCTATAAAGTTACATTGCGGGCGTTGCCTGGATAGAATCCTGGAAATGTAATTTCATATCGTTGCGCTGCTTCGATGATAATTATCGAATGACCGGGTAGTTCTCCCGGGAGTCCGCCTGAGAACTTTGGAAATGTCCGCGGCGCAAGCACCGCTGGGCGTGAGGGGCAATGCCTTTTGTAAGCGCATGTTGCTTTTGTCCCTATGTTTCATCCAACTATTGCCAGTCTCTTCGAAGGTTGCCGAAGTGTAACCGCTAATTGTCCGTGGAGAATATTCATTACCGACTTGTAATTCTTCCGTCACCTTGCCGATAAGCCCCGCTACCTAACATCTGCCGCATCCCGGAAGTGCAACTTCGAATATCGCCGGCGAGATATCGCCGATGAACGGTTGCGTGGTTCCGGGCCGGTAATGGATCGCCGTCGCCGACGACGATCAGCAGACGAGGAGCGGAACATGCCGATACTTCGGCCACTGGCCAGCGCGGGGAAACGCGCCTGCTGGCTACTGATGGGACTCTGCCTGGGCCTGCCGGCCCTGGCGAACGAAGCGCCGGTGAGTTTCAACGGCACTTCGATCAGCCTCGAGCAGGCGTTGGAGCGGGCCCTGCGGAGCAACCCCGAGCTGGCGGCGGTGGGGCGCGAGACCGAGATCGCCAGCGGCGCGCGGCAGCAGGCCGGGCTGATCCCCAACCCGGATCTGTCCTGGAGCGTCGAGGACACCCGCCAGGGCAATCGCCAGACCAGCGTCAGCATCGCCCAGCCGCTGGAGCTGGGCGGCAAGCGCGGTGCGCGGGTGGAGGTGGCGAAACGCGGCAGCGAGATCGCCTGGACCCAACTGGAAGTCCGTCGCGCCGAACTGCGCGCCCAGGTCCGCGGCGCCTACTACGCGGCGCTGACCGCGCAGGAGCGGGTGCGCCTGGCGAAGACCTCCCTGGACCTGGCCAGGCGCGCGCTGCAGGCCGCCGACCGACGGGTCAAGGCCGGCAGCATCTCCTCGGTGGAACGGGTTCGCGCCCAGGTCCTGGCGGACAACGCCCAGCTCGACCTGAGCCAGGCGGAGCTGGAGCAGCAGCGCACCTATGTGCAGCTGTCGAGCACCTGGGACGAGCCGCAGCCAGGCTTCGCCAGGGTCGGCGGCGCGCTCGACGCGGTGCCGGCGAGCATCACCCGTGGCGCCTTGCTGCGCCATCTCGACGAGTCGCCGACCCTGCGCCTGGCGGCCCAGGAGGTAGCGCGCGGCGAGGCCCAGGTCGACCTGGAGAAGCGCCAGCGCATCCCCAACCTGACGGTCAGCATCGGCAGCAAGTACGACCAGACCGCCCGCGACGGACGTGGCGAACGGGTCAACCTGATCGGCCTGTCGATGCCGCTGCCGCTGTTCGACCGCAACCAGGGCAACATCTACGCCGCCCAGAGCCGCGCCGACCAGGCCCGTGACCTGCAGCGCGCGACCCTGCTGCGCCTGCGCAGCGAAGCGGTACAGGCCTACGACCAGTTGCGCACCTCGGAACAGGAGCTGGTGCTGGTCCGTCGCGACCTGCTGCCCGGCGCACAGAGCGCGCTGGACTCGATGACCCGCGGCTTCGAGATGGGCAAGTTCAACTTCCTCGACGTGCTCGATGCCCAGCGCACCCTGGTCGGCGTCCGTGCCCAGTACGTGCGCGCGCTGGACGCCGCGGCACAGGCGCGGGTGAGCATGGAGCGCCTGCTCGGCGAAGACATCGGCCACCTCGGCCAGTGAGATTTCCGGGGCGGGCCGCCGGCGCGCCCCCCGAACGGTTCGGGAGAACAGAATGGGCAAGAAGACGATTATCGCGGTGACCGCACTGGCACTGCTCGGCCTGGGCGGCGGCGCCTACCTGGAGCTGGGCGGGAAGGCGCCGGCCGGCGCCGGCGAAGCGGCCGCCGAGGGCGAGGGCAGCGGACCGCGCGGCGGCATGTTGTTGCGCCAGGGCGACCTGACCCTGGAACTGCTGGTGCCGGAGGACGGCAGCCCGCTCAAGGCCTGGGTCGAGCGCGGCGGCAAGGCGCTGGCGCCGCAGGAGGTGGTCCTCGGCGCCGACGTCGAGCGTGCCACCGGCGAGGTCGAGGACCTGCTGTTCAAGGCCAGCGGCGATGGCCTGGTGGCCAATGCCGGGATCGCCGAGCCGCATGCCTTCACCGCGCGCCTCAAGCTGATGGCCGGCAAGCAGGGCTACGACTTCGCCTTCACCCGCGAGGAGGGCAAGCTGGAGCTGGATGCCGAGCAGATCGAGGCCGCCGGCATCACCCTCGATACGGCGCGGACGATCAGCCTGGCCCAGGTGGTCTCGCTGCCCGGCGAGATCCGCTTCAACGAGGACCGCACCGCGCATATCGTCCCGCGCCTGCCGGGGATCGTCGACAGCGTGCCGGCCAATCTTGGCCAGGCGGTGAAGCAGGGCGAGCTGCTGGCGGTGATCAGCAGCCCGCAGTTGTCCGACCAGCGCAGCGAATTCGCCGCCGCCCAGCGCCGCCTGAGCCTGGCACAGAGCACCTACAAGCGCGAGCAGCAGCTGTGGAAGGAGGGCATTTCCGCCGAGCAGGAATTCCTGCTCGCCCGCCAGGGTTTGCAGGAAGCCGAGATCGCGCTGAACAACGCGCGGGCGAAGATCGCCGCGCTCGGCGGCAATCCCAGCCTGCAGGGCGGCAACCGCTACGAGCTGCGCGCGCCGTTCGCCGGGGTGCTGGTGGAAAAGCACCTGACCCAGGGCGAGCCGGTGGACGGCACCGCCAACGTCTTCACCCTGTCCGACCTGTCCTCGGTCTGGGCCACCTTCAACGTGCCCGCGCAACTGCTCGGCCAGGTCCGCGTCGGCAGCAAGGTCAAGGTGCTCGCCCAGGCGCTGGATAGCGAGGTGGAGGGCACCGTGTCCTACATCGGCGACCTGCTCGGCGAGCAGACCCGCGCGGCCACCGCCCGGGTCACCCTGAGCAACCCCGAGAGCACCTGGCGCCCGGGCCTGTTCGTTTCCGTGCAGGTGGCCGAGGCGACCCGCAAGGAAGTCCTGACGGTCGCCGACGGCGCGGTGCAGAACGTCGACGGCGAGGACGTGGTGTTCGTCCGCGTGGCCGATGGCTTCGTGGTCCAGCCGGTCAAGCTGGGCATCAGCGACGGCCAGCGCGTCGAGGTCCTCGAGGGCCTGCGCGCCGGCAGCCAGGTCGCCGCCAGCGGCAGCTTCATCCTCAAATCCGAACTGGGCAAGGGCTCGGCGGAACACGGTCACTGAGTCCCGCTCCAGGAGTCTTCGCATGTTCGAACGCATCATCCAATTCGCCATCGAGCAACGCTGGCTGGTCCTGCTGGCGGTGCTGGGGATGGCCGGGGTCGGCATCGGCAGCTACCAGAAGCTGTCCATCGACGCGGTCCCGGACATCACCAACGTCCAGGTGCAGATCAATACCGCCGCCCCCGGCTACTCGCCGCTGGAAGTGGAGCAGCGGATCACCTACCCGGTGGAGACCGTCATGGCCGGCCTGCCGGGTTTGCAGGAAACCCGTTCGCTGTCGCGGCCGGGGATTTCCCAGGTGACGGTGATCTTCGAGGAGGGCACCGATATCTACTTCGCCCGCCAGCAGGTCAACGAACGCCTGAGCACGGCGCGCGAGCAACTGCCGGAAGACATCTCGCCGACCCTCGGGCCGATCTCCACCGGTCTCGGCGAGATCTACCTGTGGACGGTTGAGGCCGAGGAGGGCGCGACCAAGGAGGACGGCAGCGCCTACACGCCCACCGACCTGCGCACCATCCAGGACTGGATCATCCGTCCGCAGTTGCGCAACGTGAAGGGCGTGGCCGAGATCAACACCATCGGCGGCTACGCCAAGCAATTCCTCATCGCCCCGGATCCGAAGAAGCTCGCGGCCTACAAGCTGACCCTCGGCGACCTGCAGAACGCCGTGCTGCGCAACAACGAGAACGTCGGCGCCGGCTACATCGAGCGGCGCGGCGAGCAGTTGCTGATCCGCGCGCCGGGCCAGGTCAAGGACATGGACGATATCCGCGGGATCATCGTTTCCAACGTCGACGGCGTGCCGATCCGTATCCGCGACGTCGCCGAGGTCGGCCTGGGCAAGGAGCTGCGCACCGGCGCGGCCACCGAGAACGGCCGCGAAGTGGTGCTCGGCACGGTGTTCATGCTGATCGGCGAGAACAGCCGGGAAGTGGCCCAGGCGGTCGGCCAGCGCCTGGAGGAGATCAACCGGACCCTGCCCAAGGGGGTCAAGGCGATCACCGTCTACGACCGCACCACCCTGGTGGACAAGGCCGTGGCCACGGTGAAGAAGAACCTGGTGGAAGGCGCGGCGCTGGTGATCGCGGTGCTCTTCCTGTTCCTCGGCAACATCCGCGCGGCGCTGATCACCGCCACCATCATCCCGCTGTCGATGCTGTTCACCTTCACCGGGATGGTCGGCAACAGGGTCAGCGCCAACCTGATGAGCCTCGGCGCGCTGGACTTCGGCATCATCGTCGACGGCGCCGTGGTGATCGTCGAGAACGCCATCCGCCGCCTGGCCCACGCCCAGGCCCACCACGGCCGCCAGCTGACCCGCGCGGAACGTTTCCACGAGGTCTTCGCCGCGTCCAGGGAGGCGCGCCGGGCGCTGATCTTCGGCCAGATCATCATCATGGTGGTGTACCTGCCGATCTTCGCCCTCACCGG
This sequence comes from Pseudomonas sp. HMSC076A11, assembly GCF_001810205.1. NCBI lineage: Bacteria > Pseudomonadati > Pseudomonadota > Gammaproteobacteria > Pseudomonadales > Pseudomonadaceae > Pseudomonas > Pseudomonas sp. HMSC076A11. The sequence goes on from NZ_KV800311.1 coordinate 199,408, forward strand.
GGTCGAGGGGAAGATGTTCCACCCGATGGCGTTCACCGTGGTCACCGCGCTGCTCGGCGCGATGATCCTCTCGGTGACCTTCGTCCCGGCGGCGATCGCGCTGTTCATCACCGGCAAGGTCAAGGAGGAGGAGAACTTCGTCATGCGCCGCGCGCGTCTGGCCTACGAACCGGCGCTGCGCTGGGTGCTCGGGCACCGCGCGCTGGTGGTCGGCGGCGCCCTCGGCGCGATCCTGCTCACCGGGCTGGTGGCCTCGCGGATGGGCAGCGAGTTCATTCCCAGCCTCAGCGAGGGCGACTTCGCCATGCAGGGCCTGCGGGTGCCGGGCACCAGCCTGACCCAGTCGGTCGAGATGCAGCAGACCCTGGAGAGGAAGCTGATGGGCAAGTTCCCGGAGATCGAGCGGGTCTTCGCCCGCACCGGGACCGCCGAGATCGCCTCCGACCTGATGCCGCCGAACGCCTCCGACAGCTACGTGATGCTCAAGCCGCAGAGCCAGTGGCCGGACCCGAAGAAGTCGCGGGAGGCGCTGCTGGAAGAATTGCAGGCCGCGGCCCTTGAGGTGCCGGGCAGCGTCTACGAGTTCTCCCAGCCGATCCAGTTGCGCTTCAACGAACTGATCTCCGGGGTGCGCAGCGACGTCGCGGTGAAGGTCTTCGGCGACGACATGCAGGTGCTCAACGACACCGCGGAGAAGATCTCCAAGGTGCTGCAAGGCATCGACGGCGCCTCCGAGGTGAAGGTCGAGCAGACCACCGGCCTGCCGGTGCTGACGGTGGACATCGACCGCGACAAGGCGGCACGCTTCGGCCTCAATGTCGGCGACATCCAGGACACCGTGGCCACCGCCCTCGGCGGACGCAACGCCGGTACCCTGTTCGAGGGCGACCGCCGCTTCGACATCGTCATCCGCCTGCCGGAAACCCTGCGCGCCGACCTGCCGGCACTGTCCAACCTGCTGATCCCGCTGCCGCCGAACAACCTGGCGCGGATCGACTTCATCCCGCTGTCGGACGTGGCGCGCCTCGACCTCTCGCCGGGACCGAACCAGATCAGCCGGGAGAACGGCAAGCGGCGCATCGTGGTCAGCGCCAACGTGCGCGGCCGCGACATCGGCTCGTTCGTGCTGGAAGCGCAACAGAAGCTGCAGGACGGGGTGAAGATCCCGGCCGGCTACTGGACCACCTGGGGCGGCCAGTTCGAACAGTTGCAGTCCGCCGCCAAGCGCTTGCAGGTAGTGGTGCCGGTGGCGCTGCTGCTGGTGTTCACCTTGCTCTTCGCCATGTTCAACAACGTCAAGGACGGCCTGCTGGTGTTCACCGGCATCCCCTTCGCCCTTACCGGCGGGGTGCTGGCCCTGTGGCTGCGCGGGATACCGCTGTCGATCTCGGCGGCGGTGGGTTTCATCGCCCTGTCCGGGGTGGCGGTGCTCAACGGCCTGGTGATGATCTCCTTCATCCGCAACCTGTTGCAGGAAGGACGCAGCCTCGACCAGGCGGTGTGGGAGGGCGCCATCACCCGCCTGCGTCCGGTGCTGATGACCGCCCTGGTGGCGTCCCTCGGTTTCGTGCCGATGGCCCTGGCCACCGGCACCGGCGCCGAGGTGCAGCGGCCGCTGGCGACGGTGGTGATCGGCGGCATCCTGTCCTCGACCATGCTGACCCTGCTGGTGCTGCCGGTGCTCTATCGCTGGACCCACGGGCGCGACGCCGGACCGCGCGAGGAGACGCCGGCGGCCGGCTGAAGCGGGCGCGCAAGCGGGCCGGCAGGGGAAACCCTGGCGGCCCTTTTTCGTTGGCCGTTGGACGGATTCCGTTCGATTACCGCACGCGATTGCCGGCCCGGATTGTCGCCGGCGGAGGGCTTGCGTAGTGTGGGTGGACCTTCCGCGCCCGGCGCTTGGCGCCGCGCGGCGATAACAACAACGATAGCAGCCTGAGTGTCCTGCCCATGAATGCCTCCTTGCTCAGCGAGCGCAGCCGGGTGTTCGAACGTGCCGACCCCTATGCGGTGTCCGGCTATGTCAACCGGCACGTCGGTACGCACTGCATACGCCTGCCGGCCGCCGGCAGGCCGCAAGCCAGCCTCGACCACCGCACCTTCGCCAGCCTCGACCTGTGCCGGATCAGCTACGGCGCGGCGGTACGGGTCACCTCGCCGGCGCTGGAGAGCATCTTCCACCTGCAGATCCTCCTGCGCGGCCACTGCCTGTGGCGCGGCGGCGGGCAGGAACACGCCCTGGCGCCGGGCGAGCTGTTGCTGATCAACCCGGACGACCCGGTCGACCTGACCTATTCGGCGGACTGCGAGAAATTCATCGTCAAGCTGCCCTGCGCGCTGCTCGAAGCGATCTGCGCCGAGCAGCGCTGGAGCCATCCGGCGCGCGGCGTGCGCTTCCTCGAACATCGCTATCGCCTGGACCAGCTGGAAGGCTTCGTCGGCCTGCTCGCCCTGGTCTGCCGCGAGGCCGAGTCCGGTGAGCGGCTGGCGCGGGTCGACAGCCACTTCGAGCAGATCCTCGGCAGCAAGCTGCTGACCCTGCTGAAGACCAACGTCAGCCGCGAGGACCCCTGCGATGCGCAGGTCGTCTTCGCCCGCCTCGATGCCTACATCCGCCGCCATCTGCAGAGCGAGATCGAGGTCGCGGCGCTGGCCGAGCAGGCGCACATGAGCACTCGCTCGCTGTACGCGCTGTTCGAGCGCCAGCTTGGCGAGAGCCCTCGGCAATACATTCGCCGGCTGCGCCTGGAGCGCATCCGCGCCTGCCTGGAAGACCCCGGCTGCCGGGTACGCAACCTCACCGAACTGGCCCTGGACTTCGGTTTCGCCCACCTCGGCCGCTTCGCCGAGCAATATCGCCGGCAGTTCGGCGAGCTGCCTTCGGAAACCCTGCGCCGGCGCGCCTAGCGCCGACCGCCACGGCGTGCAGGAATCGGCCAGCGATCCGCAGGCAACGGATATCCCCAGCAGCACGCGCTACCTAACCTGACCGGGCCTGAACAATAACAACGGAGGCCCCGGCCATGTCCCTGGGTAGCGATTACTTGCGTTCTCTGCTCGAGGAAGACCCCGAGCGCGGCGTCTACCGCTGCAAGCGGGAGATGTTCACCGATCCACGCCTGTTCGAACTGGAGATGAAGCACATCTTCGAGGGCAACTGGGTCTATCTCGCCCACGAAAGCCAGGTTGCCGGAATCAACGACTACCTGACCACCCAGATCGGCCGCCAGTCGATCGTCATCGCGCGCAACCGCGACGGCCAGCTCAACGCCTTCATCAACGCCTGCAGCCACCGTGGCGCGATGCTCTGCCGGCACAAGAGCGGCAATCGCAGCAGCTATACCTGTCCGTTCCACGGCTGGACCTTCAACAACTCCGGCAAGCTGCTCAAGGTCAAGGACCCGGCCGAGGCCGGCTACCCGCAGGGCTTCAACTGCGAGGGCTCGCACGACCTGACCCGGGTGGCGCGCTTCGAGTCCTACCGTGGCTTCCTGTTCGGCAGCCTCAACCCCGATGTCAGGCCGCTGGCCGAGCACCTGGGCGAGTCGGCGAAGATCATCGACATGATCGTCGACCAGTCGCCGGAAGGCCTCGAAGTGCTGCGCGGCTCTTCCAGCTATGTCTACGAAGGCAACTGGAAGCTCACCGCCGAGAACGGCGCCGACGGCTACCACGTCAGTTCGGTGCACTGGAACTACGCGGCGACCCAGAGCCAGCGCCAGCAGCGCGACGCCGCGGACCAGCTGCGGACCATGAGCGCCGCCGGCTGGGCCCGGCAGGGCGGCGGCTTCTACTCGTTCGAGCATGGCCACATGCTGCTCTGGAGTCGCTGGGCCAACCCCGAGGACCGGCCGGCCTTCGAGCGCCGCGCCGAGCTTGCCCGCGACTTCGGCGAGGCCCGCGCCGACTGGATGATCGAGAACTCGCGCAACCTCTGCCTGTACCCCAACGTGTACCTGATGGACCAGTTCAGCTCGCAGATCCGCATCGCCCGGCCGCTGTCGGTGGACCGCACGGAAATCACCATCTACTGCATCGCGCCGAAAGGCGAGAGCGCCGAGGCGCGCGCCCGGCGCATCCGCCAGTACGAGGACTTCTTCAACGTCAGCGGCATGGCCACCCCGGACGACCTGGAGGAGTTCCGTTCCTGCCAGCAGGGCTACCAGGGCAGCGTGGTCGGCTGGAACGACCTGTCGCGCGGCGCCGAACACTGGATAGAGGGCGCCGACGCGGCGGCCGCGGCCATCGACCTGCGGCCGCGCCTGAGCGGCGTGCGCACCGAGGACGAAGGGCTGTTCGTATTGCAGCATCGCTACTGGCAGGAGGCGCTGCTCGCCGCCCTGGAGCGCGAACGGACGCAGCGCGTGGCGCTGCGGGAGGTGGCGTCATGAGCCTGGGCTACGACGCCCTGCGCGATTTCCTCTACCGCGAGGCGCGCTATCTCGACGACAAGGATTGGGACGCCTGGCTGGCGTTGTACGCCGCGGACGCCAGTTTCTGGATGCCGTCCTGGGACGACCGCGACCAGCTCACCGAGGACCCGCAGCGGGAAATCTCGCTGATCTGGTACGGCAACCGCGGCGGCCTGGAGGACCGGGTATTCCGCATCCGCACCGAGCGCTCCAGCGCGACCCTGCCGGACACCCGCACCTCGCACAACCTGAGCAACATCGAACTGCTCGGCGAGGACGACGGCATCTGCCGCGTGCGCTGCAACTGGCACACCCTGAGCTATCGCTACAAGACCGTGGACAGCTACTTCGGCACCACCTTCTACGACCTCGACGTACGCGGCGAGAGTCCGCTGATCAAGGCCAAGAAAGTGATCCTGAAGAACGACTACGTTCGCCAGCTGATCGACGTCTACCACGTCTGACGCCCGCGCCGGCGGGCTGTCGAGGGACATGCCATGAACCATCGGATCGCACTCAACTTCGAAGACGGGGTGACCCGCTTCATCCATGCCGCGCCCGGCGAGACCGTGGCCGACGCGGCCTACCGCCAGGGCATCAACATCCCCCTGGACTGCCGCGACGGCGCCTGCGGCACCTGCAAGTGCCTGGCCGAGGCCGGGCGCTATGCGCTGGGCCAGGACTACATCGACGATGCCCTCAGCGCCGAGGAAGCCGCCCGCGGCTACGTGCTGACCTGCCAGATGCGCGCCGAAAGCGACTGCGTGCTGCGCGTGCCGGCGTCCTCGACCCTGTGCAGGACCGGCCAGGCGCGCTACGAGGCGCGCATCAGCGAAGTCCGGCAACTGTCGCCGAGCACCATCGGCCTGTCGCTGCGCGGCGAGGCGCTGGCCAGCCTGGCGTTCCTGCCCGGGCAGTACGTCAACCTCCAGGTACCCGGCAGCGAGCAGCGCCGCGCCTACTCCTTCAGCTCGCTGGCGAAGGACGGCGAGGTCAGCTTCCTGATCCGCAACGTCCCCGGCGGGCTGATGAGCGGCTTCCTCAGTGGCACGGCCAGGGCCGGCGACAGCCTGGCGATGGACGGCCCGCTGGGCAGTTTCTACCTGCGCGAGATTCACCGGCCACTGCTGATGCTGGCCGGCGGCACCGGCCTGGCGCCGTTCACCGCGATGCTCGAACGGATCGCCGAACAGGGCAGCGCGCACCCGCTGCACCTGGTCTACGGGGTGACCCACGACGTCGACCTGGTCGGGCTCGAGCGCCTGGAGGCGTTCGCCGAACGGATTCCCGGCTTCACCTGGAGCGCGTGCGTGGCCAGCGCCGACAGCGACTATCCGCGCAAGGGCTACGTGACCGAGCACATCGCCGCGCAGCACCTGCACGAGGGCGACGTCGACATCTACCTGTGCGGGCCGCCGCCGATGGTCGAGGCGGTCGAGCGCTACCTGCGCGAGCAGGGCGTGCGCCCGGCGAATTTCTACTACGAAAAGTTCGCTGCCAGCGCGGCCTGAACCCGAGCAGCCAAGGAGATTCCCATGAACGACAGATTCCGCGACAAGGTCGCCCTGGTCAGCGGCGCCGCCCAGGGCATCGGCCTGGGGGTGGCCCGGCGCCTGCTGGAGGAAGGCGCGCGGGTGGTGGCGGTGGACCGCTCCGAGCTGGTCCACGAACTGGCCGGCGACGCCTGCCTGTGCCTGACCGCCGACCTGGAGCGCTACGCCGAATGCCAGCGGGTACTGGAGCGGACCCTGGAGCGTTTCGGCCGGCTGGACATCCTGGTCAACAACGTCGGCGGCACCCTCTGGGCGAAGCCCTACCAACACTACGCCGAGGACGAGATCGAGGCCGAGCTGCGGCGTTCGCTGCTGCCCACCTTGTGGTGTTGCCGAGCGGCGCTGCCGGCGATGCTGGGGCAGGGCAGCGGGGCGATCGTCAACGTCTCGTCGGTTGCCACCCGCGGGGTCAACCGGGTGCCCTATGGCGCCGCCAAGGGCGGGGTGAACGCGCTGACCGCCTGCCTGGCGTTCGAGACCGCCGACCAGGGCATCCGCGTCAACGCGGTGGCGCCGGGCGGCACCGACGCGCCGCCGCGAAGGATTCCGCGCAACGCCGCGGCGCAGAGCGAGGAGGAGCGGCGCTGGTATCGACAGATCGTCGAGCAGACCCTCGACAGCAGCCTGATGAAGCGCTACGGCAGCATCGACGAACAGGTCGCGGCGATCCTTTTCCTCGCCTCCGACGAGGCGTCCTACATCACCGGCGTGACCCTGCCGGTAGCTGGCGGCGACCTCGGCTGAGCGCTTCAGTCGCCGCTTTCGGTGAACTTCTCCAGGTACAGCCGCAGATGCTCCAGGGAGTGCTCGCGCAGCCACTGGCGGACCGCCTCGACCATCGGCGGAGGCCCGCACAGGTAGAGGTCGAAAGCTTCGTCGCGCAAGCGGGCGGCGTCGAAATGCTCGTGCAGGTAGCCGCGCCGGCCATCCCAGTCGGCGTCCGCCTCGCTGAGCACCGGGACGAAGCGGAAGCCGGGAAGCCGCTCGGCGTAGCCGGCGATCCGTTGCAATTCGCAGAGATCGTCGGCGCGGCGTACCCCGTAGTAGAGATGCACCGGCCGCTCGCAACCGCGCTCGGCCAGTTCGTCGAGCATGCCGAGGAACGCCGACAGGCCGGTGCCGCCGGCCACCAGCAGCAACGGGCGCTCCACCTGGCGCAGGTAGAAGGTGCCCAGCGGCGCCTCGAAGCGGATCTCGTCGCCGACCCGGCACCCTTGGCGCAGGTAGTCGCTCATGGCGCCGCCCGGGAGCAGGCGGATGAGGAACTGCAGGTGGTTCTGCGGATTCGGCCGGTTGGCGAAGGAGTAGGCGCGCCGGCAGTCGCTGCCGGGTACTTGCAGGCGCGCGTACTGGCCGGGCAGGAAGTCCAGCTGGCGGCCCGCGGCGCCGGCGTCGAGGCGGAGCAGCGCGGTGTCCTCGGAGAGCAGGCGCAGTTCGCGCACCACGCCGCTGTGCTCCTGGGCCGCGGCGGCGTGGCAGAGGGTCGAGGCGAAGTCGAAGTAGAAGGCCGCGTCGGAGCGCACCCGGGTCTGGCAGGCGAGCACCTTGCGCTGCTCCAGGTCGGCGGTGGAGAGGGTGTCCTCGTCGGCGTAGTCCAGGCTGTAGCTGCCCGCCTCGCAGCGGCCCATGCAGGTGCCGCAGACCCCTTCGCGGCAGTCCAGCGGCAGGTTGATGCCGTGGCGCAGGGCGGCGTCGAGGAGCAGGTCGTCGTGGCCGACGGGCAGGAACAGGGTCTTGCCGTCGGCGAAGCTGAGGGCGACTTTGTGATTCATCGTGACGGGTCCCGCCGTTCAGAGGTGGTAGAAGTCGAGGACCGAGTCGATCCGGTCGTTGAGCAGGACGATGTGCTTGCGCGCGATCAGCCAGGCCTCGCCATGGGGTTTCAGGCGGTAGGTGGCATGGCCGAAGAAGCTGCCGGTCTGGTCCAGGCGCTGGAACAGGGTCTGCCAGTTGACCCGCACTCGCAGCAGGCCGTCGCCTTCCTCGGCGATGCGCACGTTGCCGATCTGGTGCAGGGTGCGCGGCATCGGCACGGTGGACGCGGCCTTGCCGGTGCGGATACGGAACACCCGGTCTTCCAGGCCGGCACGGCTGGGGTAGTAGATCAGCGACATCTCGCGCTTCGGATCGCGGGTGTAGCGCTGCTCGGACTCCCACTGCGGCAGGTGGAACTCGCACTGTTCGTCGAACTGCGCGAGGTAGCCGTCCCAGTCCTGGGCATCGCAGAGTTCGGCGTGGCGGTAGAGGAACTGTTCGACGCGGTACTGCAGTCCGGCGTTCATGGGGTCACCTCCTTCGCGCGCAGGGCCAGGCGCTCCAGGCCGTCGAGGAGGAAGCGCCGCCAATGCGCGTGCTGGTTGACGTAGAGGCCTTCGTGGGTGATCTCGGTGCCGGTCAGCAGCGGCGCGATACCCAGCACCTGGCTGTTCGGCGTCGCGCCTTCGAGCCACTTGCCGTGGCCGCGGGAGATGTCGCTCCAGCGCTCCAGGCGGGCCTGGAAGCCACGCTGGGCTTCGCGGAACTCCACCAGGTCGTCGGGCGTGCCCATCCCGGAGACGTTGAAGAAGTCCTCGAACTGGCGGATCCGGTTCTCCCGGTCGGCGTCCGACTCGCCCTTTACGCCGATGCACTGGCTGACGATCTCGGTACGGTTCCAGGCCAGCGGGCGGACGATGCGCAGCTGCGAGCTGATCTGGTCGATGACGAACAGGCTGGGGTAGAGATTGAGGTTGCGCAGGCGATGCATCATCCACTCGGCGCGGGCCTGGCCGTATTCCGCCACCAGCCGCGGCATCACGCTGGCGTAGCCGGGGCGTACGGCGGGGTTGGGCATCTCGCTGAAGAGCACGCTGTGGCCGTTGGCGAAGGAGAACCAGCCGTCGTCGGTGGCCGCGTCGCCGGCGCCGAGCTTGCTGTAGTCGAGGGTGGCGGCCACGCCGCCGCGCTCGGCCTCGACCTGCTGGCGGTGCTGCACGGTGGCTACGTAGTTGTAGTGCACTGTGCTGACGTGATAGCCGTCCAGGCCATTCTCGTTCTGCAGCTTCCAGTTGCCTTCGTAGGTGTAGGTGGAGGTGCCGGGCAACACTTCCAGCTCGCCGCTGGGAGACTGCGCCACCAGCATGTCGAGGAACACCCGGGCGTCGCCGAGGAAGTCCACCAGGTCGTCCTCGCCGGCGACGTCCAGGCTGACGAAGACGAAGCCCCTGTAGCTCTGGATGCGCGCTTTCTTCAGGCCGCGGGTGGCCTTGTCGAAGCCTTCCGGGTATTCGCCCGGCGCCTTGACCTTCACCAGCCGGCCGTCGTTCTTGTAGCACCAGGCATGGAACGGACAGGTGAAGGTCGACTGGTTGCCCTTGCCGACCCGCACCAGGGTCGCGCCGCGATGCTGGCAGGCGTTGACCAGCGCGTGCAACTGGCCGTTGCCGTCGCGGGTGACGATCAGCGGCTGGCGTCCGGCGCGCAGGGTGACGAAGTCGTGGGGCCTGGCCAGTTCGCTTTCGTGGCAGGCGTAGATCCAGTTCTTTTCGAAGATCAGCTCCATCTCCAGGTCGAACAGCTCCGGTTCGGTGAACATGTCCCGGGCGATGCGGAAGATGCCTTCCTCGGGACGGAAGTCGAGGCAGCCGCCGACATAGTCGCGCCACTGTTCGAGGCTTCTGCGGGTAGCGTTCATGCGTTCTCACCCTTGTGCGTTGTCGTTATGGGTGACCCATTCAACGGCCGCGAGCGGGGGCGGGCTATCCGCTTAGTCGACGATGCGCATCCCGAAAATCCGCAGCCGCCGAGGAGCGGCCGGGGGGCTCGCGGAGGGCTCGGCCGAGGTTCGAGCGGCGCTTGCGGCGGACGCTTTGTCCGGAAAGTCGGCGAACGCTATCCGGATAGTGGAGGATGCGGGGAGCCGGCCTTGCGCCGGCATATGCCTTGCATTTTGCTGAAAACAGAGCGCCAGCAGAGCGCACCCCCAGCCTTGCCGTGTCGAGTGCCGAACCATGATGAGGACCCATCCCGTCGCCGATCGTGGCGATCTCCATGCCGACCACCTGGACCTGGCCGCCGCCCGTTCCTGGATGTCGAAGGTCTGCGGGCCGCACCGGCTCGAAGCGGCGAGCCCGGGACTGGTGCAGTTCCAGCACCACGGCAACGTGCTGAAGTCGATGTGCACCACCCTCGGCTACATCGGCTACGGTACCGACGTCACCATCACCGTCGAGGATGCCGCGGCGTTCAACGCCTACAGCCTGAGCCTGCCGCTCAGCGGCGAGCAGGAGCTGTGCCGGGGCGGGCTGCGCCTGCTCTCCGACGTCCGCCGCGGGGTGATCATCGCGCCCAACGAGCGCCAGGAGCTGAGCATCGCCGGGGACTGCCGCAAGCTGCAGGTGGTGATCGGCCGCACGGCGATGCGCAAGGTCCTGGAGGAGATGTTGCAGCGGCCGATCGATACGCCCTTGCGCTTCGATCCGGAGATGGATGCCCTGGATGGCGCCTCCGCGTCCTGGTGGCGCACCGTGCGGCACATCAGCGAGGAGATGGCGCGCAGCGAACTCTACGCCCAGGCGTTTTTCAGCAGCGACCTGGAACGCGCGCTGATCAAGGGACTGATCCTGGCCCAGCCGAACAACTACAGCGAGGCCCTGCAGCAGGGCCTTGGCGGGCGCCCGCCGCACTACCTGCTGCGCGCCCGCGAGTTTCTCCAGGCCAACGCCCGCGAGACCCTGAGCCTGGAGGACGTGGAACGCGCCGCCGGGGTCTCGCGGTTCAAGCTGTTCGAGGGCTTCCGTCGCTACTTCGGGGTGTCGCCGATGAGCTACCTGAAGCACTACCGGCTCGCCGCGGTGCGCGAGGAGATCCTCGCCAGCGGCGGCGCCCGCAGCATCTCGACGATCGCCCTGGGCTGGGGCTTCAGCCACCTCGGACGCTTCTCCGTGGACTACCGCAAGCGCTTCGAGGAAACCCCGAGCATGACCCAGCGCCGCGCTGCGCGGCGCTCCTGAGAGGGCACTCAGGCGTCCTCGCGGCCGATCAGCGCCAGGCAGCGCCGCAGGTGCGGGGAGCCGTCGCCCTGGCGCCGGCTGACGATGATCGGCGAGGTCAGGGAGGCGTCGGCCAGGGCCTGGTAGGCGACGTCGTCGCGGTGCTGCAACTGCACCGAGGCCGGCACCAGGGTCGCGCCGAGTCCGGCGGCGACCAGGCCGATGGCGGTCTGCATCTCGTTGGCCCATTGCGTCACGCGCAGGCTCAGGCCGTGGGTGGCGAACAGCGCCAGCACGTGGTCGGCGTAGCTCGGCCGCGGCTGGCCGGGGTAGAGCACGAACGGCTCGCGCGACAGGCGCTCCAGGCTCAGCGGCTGGCCGAGCAACGGGTGCCCGGCGGGCAGGGCGGCGACCAGCGGCTCTTCGCTGAGCACGCTCTGGCGGATCGCCGGGTCGTCGATGCGGATGCGTCCGAAACCGATGTCGATACGCCCGCTCTTCAGCGCCTCGACCTGTTGCAGGGTGGTCATCTCCAGCAGGCCCAGCTCCAGCTCCGGGTCGCCGCGCAGGTGGCGGATCAGCTCCGGCAGCACGCCATACAGCGCCGAGGGCACGAAGCCGATGCCGAACCACTGGCGCTGGCCCTGGCCGATCCGCCGGGTGCTGTCGCAGATGCTTTCCAGTTGGTCCAGGAGCGTCGCGCTCTGTTCGTGGAAGAAGCGCCCGGCTTCGGTCAGGCGCAGCGGCCGGCCGCGCTCCAGCAGGGCCACCCCGAGCATTTCCTCGAGTTGCTGGATCTGCCGGCTCAGCGGTGGCTGGGCGATGTGCAACTGCTCGGCGGCGCGGGTGAAGTTGAGGGTCCGGGCCAGCGCCTGGAAGTAGCGCAGGTGACGAAGCTCCATGATACCTCCAGGGTATGGTTCGAGAGGAAGATGATATTGGACCCCAGTGAAGAAGGCGATGGATGCTTGGCCGAAACGACGGCGAAACCCGCTCGGTATCGAGCGAGCCTTGAGCAGCGAACCGTCGAAAACCCGACCGCAACCCTGGTGGACCCCCGAGAATGAGCCAAGCCGTGATCCAAAGCCTCGAGTCGATCATCGTCGACCTGCCGACCATCCGCCCGCACAAGCTGGCCATGCACACCATGAACCGGCAGACCCTGGTGATCCTCCGCCTGCGTTGCAGCGACGGCATCGAGGGCCTCGGCGAAGCCACCACCATCGGTGGCCTGGCCTACGGCAGCGAGAGCCCGGAGAGCATCAAGAGCAATCTCGACGCGCATTTCGCCCCGTTGCTGCTGGGCCAGCCGGCGGACAACGTGAATGCCGCGATGCAGCGCCTGGACCGACACATCAGGGGCAACACCTTCGCCCGCTCGGCGGTCGAGACCGCCTTGCTCGACGCCCATGGCAAGCGCCTCGGCCTGGCCGTCAGCGAACTGCTCGGCGGCCGCCTGCACGACAGCCTGGAGGTGGCCTGGACCCTGGCCAGCGGCGACACCGGCCGCGACATCGAGGAAGCCGAGCGGATGCTCGACCTGCGCCGCCACCGGCATTTCAAGCTGAAGATCGGCGCCGGTGAGGTGGATGCCGACGTGGCCCACGCGATCGCCATCAAGCGCGCCCTCGGCGAGCGCGCCAGCGTGCGGGTGGACGTCAACCAGGCCTGGGACGAAGGCGTTGCCCAGCGTGCCTGCGCGACGCTCGGCGACAACGGCATCGCCCTGATCGAACAGCCCATCGCCCGCCACAACCGCGTCGGCCTGGCGCGCCTGAGCAGCCGCGGCGGCGCGCCGATCATGGCCGACGAGGCCATCGAGAGCGTCGAGGATGCCTTCCATCTGGCTCGCGAGGGCGCCGCCCCGGTGTTCGCCCTGAAGATCGCCAAGAACGGCGGACCGCGCGCGGTGCTGCGTAGCGCGGCGATCGCCGAGGCGGCCGGGATCGGCCTGTACGGCGGGACCATGCTCGAGGGCGGCATCGGCACCCTGGCCGCCGCCCACGCCTTCGTCACCCTCGACCGCCTGGCCTGGCACAGCGAACTGTTCGGCCCGTTGCTGCTGACCGAGGACATCCTCCTCGAGTCGCCGCGCTACCAGGATTTCCACTTGCACGTGCCGCGTGCGCCGGGTCTCGGCCTGGCGCTCGACGAGGAGCGCCTGGCGCGCTTCCGCCGGCGCTGAAGCCGTCCCGCAGACAGAGGAGAAACGACCGATGCTGTTCCACGTGAAGATGACCGTGAAGTTGCCCGTCGACATGGACCCGCAACAGGCCGAGCGGCTCAAGGCCGAGGAGAAGGAAATGGCCCAGCGCCTCCAGCGCGAGGGCAACTGGCGGCACCTCTGGCGGATCGCCGGGCACTACGCCAACTACAGCCTGTTCGACCTGCCCAGCGTCGAGGCGCTGCACGACACCCTGACCCGGCTGCCGCTGTTTCCCTACATGGACATCGAGATCGACGGGCTTTGCCGGCATCCCTCGTCGATCCATGCCGACGACCGCTGAGATTCCCTTCCCACGCCCGACAACAACAAGCAGAGGCAAACGCCATGACCGTGAAGATTTCCCAGACTGCCGACGTCCAGCGCTTCTTCGAAGAGGCCAGCGGCCAGCTCAACGAACGCGGCGATCCGCGCACCAAGGCCCTGGTGCGGCGCATCCTCGACGACACGGCGAAGCTGATCGAAGAGATGCAGGTCACGCCCGACGAATTCTGGAAAGCGGTGGACTACCTGAACCGCCTGGGCAGCCGCCAGGAAGCCGGCCTGCTGGCCGCCGGGCTGGGCCTGGAGCATTACCTGGACCTGCTGCTCGACGCCCAGGACGCCGAGGCCGGCCTCACCGGCGGCACGCCGCGCACCATCGAAGGGCCGCTGTACGTCGCCGGCGCGCCGCTGAGCGATGGCGAGGCACGGATGGACGACGGCCGCGACGCCGGCACCGTGATGTTCCTCCAGGGCCGCGTCAGCGGTCCCGACGGCCAGCCGCTGGCCGGGGCCATCGTCGATGTCTGGCACGCCAGTACCCAAGGCACCTATTCCTACTTCGACAGCAGCCAGTCCGAATACAACCTGCGCCGGCGCATCCGTACCGACGCCGACGGCCGCTACCGTGCGCGCAGCATCGTGCCGTCCGGCTACGGTTGCCCGAGCGACGGCCCGACCCAGGAACTGCTCGACCGCCTCGGCCGCCACGGCCAGCGGCCGGCGCACATTCACTTCTTCGTCTCGGCGCCCGGCCATCGCCACCTGACCACCCAGATCAACCTGGCGGGCGACCGCTACCTGTGGGACGACTTCGCCTACGCCACCCGCGATGGGCTGATCGGCGACCTGCGCTTCAACGACGACCCCGCCGCGGCCCGCGACCGCGGCGTGGAGGGCGGACGCTTCGCCGAACTGGATTTCGACTTCCAGCTCCAGGCCAGCCCGGCACCCGCCGCCGAGCGCCGCAGCCAGCGGCCGCGGGCATTGCAGGGGTAAGGCGGGGAGCGGGGAGGGCGGCTGGTCGCTGGCGACCATGCCGCCTTCTTCCGCCAGGCGCGACGGCGGATAAAAAAAGGCGCCATGACTGGCGCCTCAGGACTTGTCCAAAGGAGCAACCCAAAAAGGACAAGTGTATTGCTCGGTGAAAGGCTGCTCAGCCGTTGCCGTTCTTGCGCTCGGCGCATTTGCTGCGGTCGGTCTTCTGCGCTTGCGCTTCCAGTTGTTGCTTCTGCAGGCGCTTTTCGCGCAGTTCTTTCTGCGCGGCGCGGAATTCGGCGTTGTACTGCCAGGAGCGTTCGCTGCCGTCCTGGGCCTGGGTAGTGGCGGCGCCGGTCGCCAGCAGGGCGGCCAGCAGCATCGGGATGATCTTCATGGCAAACCTCTCGGGTTGGCTCGTCGCCGGGGCGAGGTATTCGTCCCGTTTGAGCAAAGAGTAAGAGCGGGCGGATTACCCGAGGGTGAGTGGAAAATTACGTTTCCGATAACTTCGGCGATGCTCCGTCGCATGGCGGAGGAGTCTGCGCGAAGCGCATTAAGTGCGAGTTAAGATTGCGGAAAAGTAATCCCCGCCTCATGTCTGCGTCATTTCCCCGGTTCCAGAATCAGCCCCACGGTCAATGCCGGTTGCGGCAGGACTGCGCGGGGGCGCGATCGACCAGAAGTTCACGCACAGCCAGCGCCGCAAGGCATGGCCGCAGAAGAAAAACAGACATGAACCGATCTGGAGCAATCGCCATGCAAGGGGATGGAAAGAAACGACTGTGGACGCTTCCACTGCTGCTGGGCGCCGGACTGATGGCCTCGGCCGTCGCCGAGGAGAACGCCGAGCGGAGCAAGGAAGGTTTCATCGAGGGCAGCGAGGTCAACCTGCTGCTGCGCAACTTCTACTTCAACCGCGACTTCCGCAAGGGCCAATCGAGCCCGGCGGGCGGCGGCTACACCGAGGAGTGGGTGCAGGGCTTCATGGCCAACTTTTCCTCGGGCTTCACCCAGGGCACGCTGGGCGTCGGCATCGACGCCTTCGCCCAGCTCGGCGTGCGCCTGGACAGCGGCGGCGGGCGTTCCGGCGCCGGCGGTAGCGTCGACCTGCTGCCCTATGACGACCAGGGGCGGCCGCAGGACGACTATTCGCGAGCCGGCGGCGCGGTCAAGCTGCGCTGGTACGGCACCGTGCTGCGGGTCGGCGACGTGTTCCCGGAAACCCCGGTGATCCAGTACGGCAACAGCCGGCTGTTCCCCTCCAGCTTCCGTGGCTTCACCCTGGTCAACGACAGCCTGGCGAAGGGCCTGACCCTGCAGGCCGGCAAGCTGAACTCGATGACCCAGCCGAACAGCACCAGCGGCAGCGACGACTTCTACAGCTTCTACACCGGCCGGCGCATCGACTCGCCGTGGGTCGCCTACGCCGGCGGCGACTACCAGGCCACCGAGCACTGGAGCGTCAGCCTCTACGGCAGCCGCCAGAAGGACGCCTGGGACCAGTACTACGCCGGCACCAGCTTCAACTATCCGCTGGACGACAAGCTGTCCCTGCTCGGCGGCGCCAACTACTACAAGGTCAAGGACCAGGGCAGGCAGGTGATGGGCGAACTCGACAACGACATCTGGAGCGTGCGCGGCGGCTTCGCCTACGGTCCGCACCAGGTGCTGCTGTCGTACCAGCGCAACAACGGCGACGACGACTTCGACTACCTGCGCCAGACCGACTCCATCTACCTGGACAACTCGATCCAGTACAGCGACTTCAACTCGCCCAAGGAACGCTCGCTGATGCTCCGCTACGACCTCGACATGGCCGCCTTCGGCGTGCCGGGGCTGAGCTTCATGACCCGCTATGGCAAGGGCTGGGACGCCGATTATTCGAATGCCAACAGCGTCTACATGCGCACCGACGCCAACGGCAACCCGCTGACCAACCAGGGCCGCTGGGAACGCGACGTGGAGGTCAAGTACGTGGTGCAGGGTGGCGCGGCCAAGGACCTGGCGTTCCGCGTGCGCCAGGCCACCGTGCGCTCCGACAGCTTCGAGTCGGACCTCGACGAAGTCCGCCTGATCGTCGAATACCCGCTGCAAGTCCTCTGAAGGCGCTCTGCGACAGCCCGTTGCTGGCGGCTGCGCGGCGGCGCTGCTACTTTCCTCTGGGTAGGCGGGCCGAAGGGCGGTTCCTGGCCGGGCATGGCTTCGACCTGCCGGTGGGCGCCGCGACCCGAACCTCGGCCACGCCATTCCACCCATGCCGCCCGGGCACCGGCGTGCCCGTGGCAGCCCAGGCTACGGGCGCCGCGTAGCCAGCCAAGCGGGAGTCGACATGGCCTCGTGGACCTTGGTGGACGCCAGTGCGATCGCTGTCCGCCATCCCTACACCTTCTACAAACCGGACGCGGAGACCATCGACCGGGTCGCCGCCGGGGAAAGCGTCAAGCTGATCTTCGCCTTCGATACCGACAACCCCGATGCGCCGCGCGCCGAGCGGCTCTGGGTGACGGTCGAGGGCATCGAGGCGGATGGCGCCTTCAGCGGCCGCCTGGACAACTATCCGCAATACATCCGCGACCTGTCGCTGGGCGAGCGCATCGTCTTCGAGGCGCGGCACATCATCAACACCGAGCACGACCCGCGGGAAACGCCGATCTCGCGCTATGCCCGGCGCTGCTTCGTGACGCGCCGGGTGATAGACGAGGGGAAGGCGGTCGGCTACCTCTACCGCGAGGCGCCGGAAGAGGAAAACGACAGCGGCTGGCGGCTGATGGCCGGCGACGAGTCGGACGACTACATGAATACCGCCGGGACCACCGCCTACGTCAGCCTGGGCTCGGTGCTGAACGCCGACGACAGCATCCTGCCGCTGCTCGACGCGCCGCCGGGACGGGCGTTCGAGCGGCTGGCCGACGGTTCCTTCATCGAGGTGCAGGGACCGGAGGGTTGAGCCTCAGCCTGGCAGCTCGGCGAGGAAACGCTCCAGGCGCTCGGCCAGGGCCAGGTAGTCGTCGGGACTGCGGTTGCTGCCCATCTTTCCCGACCTGACCCGCCTGGCGTCGCTGCGCTCGCGCTCGGCGCGGCTGGCGAGGGCCAGACGCAGGGCGCTGGCCCTCGCCGGCGACTCCTCCAGCAGCGGTCGCGCCATGATCCGCGCGGCGTCGGCGTCGCCGTATTGCAGGGCGAGGAGCACCGTATTCGGGTCGGAGATCGCGCCGAGCCGCAACAGGCGTTCGGCCAGGACCGCATCGAGGTGCGCGGCGCCAATCTGCAGGCTGTCCTGGTGCACCGCGACGCCCTGGTCGAGCAGCCATCTGGCGGCCTCCAGGCGCCCGCGGGCGAGGCAGGCCTCCAGCACACCGCCGCGTCCGCGCAAGGTTTCGGCGAAGTCGCAGCCGGCATCGCGCAGGCGTTGCAGCAGGTCGATGTCGCCGTCTTGCGCAGCTTCGGCCAGGGCCAGTTGACGCAGCCTTGGCTCGGCGGCCAGGCTGCCGTCGGCGAGGGCCGGCCGCCAGTCGAGGATGCGCTGGCGCAGCAGGACTTCCAGGCGGCCCTTCAGCGCCTTGCCGGGCTCCCCGGCGGCCTCCAGGGCGTCCAGCGCTTCCAGTAGCTCGTCGGCCACGCCGCAGGCGTTCTCGGCATCGAACGGATCCTGTTCGAAGGACAACAGGCGGAACAGCCCGCCGACATCGTCGGCCAGGCGCGTCAGCGAATCCTGGTGCAGGCGTCCGGCCCAGGCCGGCGGCAGGCCGTGGCTCCAGGCGATTACCGCGCCATGCTTGGGGCCGGGTTCGACGCAGACGTAGAGCCGCTCCAGGTACTCGAAGCCACCGAACGGCAGGTAGGCCAGCTTGCCGTTCCAGTCGCGGCCTTCTTCTGCCGCGGCTTCCGCCGCCAGCTCGCGCTCGTGTTCGATCCAGCCCCAGAGGTCGTGGTAGCCGTCGCTGTCCGGATAGAACAGTTCGCTGAAAGAGAACGGGTGGCGGTGGCCGTCGTAGTCGACTTCCAGGTCATAGCCGAGGCGCCCGCCGAAACAGGTGCGCCAGAGGCGCAGCAGGTCTTCTGGAATCGGTCCGGCCAGGCCTTCGGCAAGACGCTGGACGTGTTCGGCGGACACCGGCGGTTGGGCGTCGTACACCACGCAGCCGTCGAACACGGCCAGGCGATGGGCCAGCAGGAGTTGGCGTTCGGCGGGGGAGAGTTCCATTCTCTGTGGTCCTGTCGATTCGGGGCGGCCACTCTAGCACGGCGAGGGTGCGCGTTCCGCAACGCCTTGGCTATCATGCGCGGCTTTCCATCCACCCTGGCCGGAGTCCGTCGAACCATGCACACCTTGCAGCAACTGCGCAGCGGCGAACTGGCCGGCGCCACGCGCCTGGACCTGTCCTGCGGCCTGCGCGAGTTCCCCCGGGAAATCTTCGAACTGGCCGACTCCCTGGAGGTGCTCAACCTCAGCGGCAACGCCCTGGACAGCCTGCCGGACGACCTCGGGCGGCTGCATCGTCTCAAGGTGCTGTTCTGTTCCGCCAACGACTTCGCCGAATTGCCGGCGGCGGTGGGTGACTGTCCGGCGCTGAGCATGGTCGGCTTCAAGTCCAACCGCATCGAGCGGGTGCCGGCCGCGGCCCTGCCGCCGGCGTTGCGCTGGCTGATCCTCACCGACAACCGCATCGCCACGCTGCCCGAGGAACTGGGTCGCCGGCCGTTGCAGAAGCTGATGCTGGCCGGCAACCGCCTGGAGGCCTTGCCCGAGAGCATGGCCGCTTGCGAAGGCCTGGAACTGCTGCGGATCGCCGCCAACCGTTTCCAGCGCCTGCCGGCCTGGCTGGCGACGCTGCCGCGCCTGGCCTGGCTGGCCTACGCCGGCAACCCGTTGTGCCGTCTGCCGGCGCTGGCCGACAGCGGCATCGCTGCGCTGGACTGGAGCGAGCTGAGCCTGGACGGTTTGATCGGCGAAGGAGCCTCCGGGGTCATCCATCGCGCCGGCTGGCACCAGCCGGACGGTTCGACGCGCACGGTGGCGCTGAAGCTGTTCAAGGGCGAAGTGACCAGCGATGGCACCCCCGCCAGCGAGATGGCCGCCTGCCTGGCGGCGGGGCGCCATGCGCAATTGATCGAGGTGCTCGGCCAGCTCGCCGGGCATCCGCAAGGGCGCGACGGGCTGGTGCTGGAGCTGCTCGACGACGCCTATCGCAACCTGGCGGGGCCGCCGAGCCTGGAGTCCTGTACCCGCGACGTCTATCCGCCGGGACTGCGCTTCGAGCTGGCCACGGCGCTGCGCCTGGCGGCCTCGCTCGCCGCGTTGATGGCCCATCTGCATGGACGCGGCATCAGCCATGGCGACTTCTATGCGCATAACATCCTCTGGCGCGAGGATGGCGCCTGCCTGCTGGGCGACTTCGGCGCCGCGTCCTTTCTCCCGGACGACGCCGTGCTCGCCGGCGCCCTGCGGCGCCTGGAAGTACGTGCCTTCGCCTGCCTGCTGGAAGAGTTGCTCGAGCGCAGCGAGGCGCCGCCGGGGCAGGCCTCGCTACGTGCGGCGCTGGTCGAGTTGCAGCGACGTTGCGCGCTGCCACGGGTGAGCGAGCGGCCGGACTTCGGCGAGATCCAGGCGATCTTGCGCGACCTTGCCGCTCGCAGCCAGGCGTTTCCTCAAGTTCGATGAATTTGTCCGAAATTGACCGCAGGCTGATAAATATCAACGTAGTTCTAGCGGGCTTGGAGCTAGACTGACAAGTATGTCAGGAACGCGGCCAACGAGGGTAAACATGGATTCCTACGGCGTCACTTTCGCAATCATCGTGCTGGGCATGCTCTTCATCGGCACGGGTTTCACCAAGCGCGACACGCCGTTCGGCCTGTTCCTCATGTGGGTCGGGGTGATCTGCATGCTGGCCATCATCAGCTACCGCATCTATATCCCCCCCCATTACTGAAGCGCCACCCGCGCCTGCAATGGCGGGCGCGGAGGTCCGCCGCTCAGTCGCGCGTCTCGCCCATGGCCCGGGCATAGCCGGACGGGGCGAAGCGCAGGGTCACCAGCAACATCGCCACCACGCTCGCCGCGAGCAGCAGCCAGGAGGCCTGGAAGCTGCCGGTGACGTCGCGCAGCCAGCCGGTCAGGTAGGGCACGATGCCTGTGATGATGAAGCCGATGCCTTGCACGAAGGCCGCCAGGCTTCCCGCCGCACGCGGCTCGTGGAGGTGGTCGAGGGTCAGGGTCAGGCTGAGGGCGAAGCAGGCGCCCAGGCCGTAGCCGATCAACGCCACCCACAGCGCCGCGTGCTGCAGCGGCATCAGCAGCAGGCCGCAGAAGCCGCCGAGCTGGACCAGCAGCGCGGCCAGCAGCCAGGGCCGGCGGTCGAGGCGGCGGCGAATCAGCAGCGGCACGCTGAGCGCGGCGAGCACCTGGAA
Organism: Pseudomonas sp. HMSC076A11; assembly: GCF_001810205.1. Classification (NCBI taxonomy): domain Bacteria; kingdom Pseudomonadati; phylum Pseudomonadota; class Gammaproteobacteria; order Pseudomonadales; family Pseudomonadaceae; genus Pseudomonas; species Pseudomonas sp. HMSC076A11. The sequence continues at coordinate 220,220 of NZ_KV800311.1, forward strand.
GATGGTCATGATCCCGACCAGCCCGCCGCTGTCCTGGGCGCTCCAGCCGAGCTGGCGGTAGTACACCGGCAACCAGGCCACCATGCTGGTGTAGCCGCCGTTGATCAGCCCGAAATACACCGCCAGCAGCCAGCCACGGCGATTGCCGAAGAAGTGCCGGACCGGCCCCTCGCCAGCGCTCGGCAGCACCTCCCTTGGCCGCGCGAACATCCACAGCAGCAGCGCCAGCAGGGCCGGTACGGCCCAGGCGCCGAGGCCGGCCTGCCAGTTGGAGAAGTGTTCGGCGATCCGCGGGCTGAGCACCGCCGCGGTTCCGCCGCCGGCCATCAGCGAGGCCGAGTAGAGGCCCATCGCCGCCGGGACCCGCCTCGGGAACCAGCGCTTGACCACGCCCGGTACCAGCGCCTGGATGATCGCCACGCCGCTGCCGGCCAGCGCGGCGCTGGCGATCAGCGCCAGCCCGCTATCCAGTTCCAGGCGCCAGAGGCAGGCTGCGGCGATGGCCAGCAGTCCGCAGACGATGCCGCGGTGCTCGGCCAGCCAGCGCCCGAGCCAGGGCAGCAACAGCGCCACCAGGCCCATGCAGAGCACCGGCAACACCGTCAGCAGCGACGCGCCCTGGAAGCCGAGACCGGTGCCGGCGGTGATTTCCTCGAGCAGCGGGCCGATGCCGGTGAGGATCGGTCGCAGGTTGATGCCGAGGCAGAAGATCACCAGCAGGCCGACCCAACTGACCTCCGCCGCGCCGACGCCGGTGGCGGCCTGGCCGCCGGAAGGGATTCGCGCGCTCATGCCTGGCGTTGCCGCCATTGCCGGTACAGACCCTCTTCGCCGGCAGGACGCAGGGCGCGTAGCGGCAGGCTCTGCCGCTGTGGCGGGCGCGCCATCTCGGCGTAGAGCGTGGCCGTGGACAGGCCGAACGCTTCGCCGTCCTCGTTGGAATAGGCGAACCAGGCCGCCTGGATGCCGCAGAGATGCATGGCGGCCAGACACATCGGGCAGGGATGGCCGCTGGCGTAGATCACACAACCGTCCAGACGCGGGCTGCCGAGCGCCTGACTGGCCTGGCGGATCGCCTGCAGTTCGGCGTGGGCGCTGGGATCGTGGGTCTCGTGGATCTGGTTGACGCCGCGGGCCAGGACCCGCCCGTCGCGCACCAGCACGGCGCCGAACGGGCGGCCGCCGGCCTCGACGTTGGCGCGGGCGAGGGCGATGGCCTCGCGCATGAAGATTTCATCGGACATGTCTTTCTCCTTCGCTTTCATTGGGCGCCGGCGGCCAGCAGCAGCCGCTCGATCCCGCCCTGGCCGCGCTGGCGGGCGTGGGCCAGCGGGCTGACGCCGTCGGCATCGGCCAGGTTGACGTCGGCGCCGGCGTCGATCAGCAGGCGCACGATCTCCTGGTGGCGCGGACCGCCGTCACTCAGCAGGATCGCCTCGAGCAGCCCGGTCCAGCCGAGCTTGTTGACATGGTTGGGATCGACCCCGGCTTGCAGCAGCGTCTTCACCACTTCCACATGGCCGCGTTCGCAGGCCGGGATCAGCGCGGTGCCGCCATAGCGGTTGGTACTCTTCAGGTCGGCGCCGTGGAGCAGGGTCAGGCGCAGGATTTCCAGGCGGCCCTCGGCGCCGGCCAGCAGATACGGGCTGTCGAGCCGGCTGTTCTGCCGGTTGACGTCGGCGCCGGCCTCGATCAACTGGCGCGCCACCGCCAGGTGGTCGTTGGCGGTGGCCAGCAGCAGCGGGGTGCTACCGTCGGCGCTGGGCGCGTCGACCTCGACCTTGCGTTCGAGCAGGCTGGCGACCTGCGCGGTATCGCCGCGACGCGCGGCTTCGAGCAATGCTCCGGCGTCGCTCGCGCCGGCGCCTCCGCTGAATGCTGCGCAGACCAGCATGGTTCCGCTCCTGCATAGATTGGCCAGGGACATGTCGATGGGCTCCGATAGGCGTTGGCGAAAAGTATGGCGTCGATGTCATGTATGCTGAAATTAAATGATGTAATGCCTTTCAGTGGGAGTGTGCATGCTCGATCTGGTCCTGCTCCGTACCTTCGTCAGCGTTGTCGACACCGGCAACTTCACCCGCGCCGGCGAACACCTGCACCTGACCCAGTCCACCGTCAGCCAGCAGGTCATCCGCCTCGAACAGAACCTCGGTTGCCGCCTGCTCGACCGCAGCCAGCGGCAGGTTTTGCCGACCGAGGAAGGCGAGCGTCTGCTTGGCTACGCGCGGCGCCTGCTGCGGCTCTCGGACGAGGCCAGCGAGGCCCTCAGCCCGGCCCATGGCGACGGCGTGCTGCGCCTCGGCGTGCCGGAAGACCTCGCCGGCGAAGTGCTGATGCCGGTGCTGACGCGCTTCACCGAAGAGCGTCCGCGACTGCGCCTGGAGGTCGAGAGCGGTCTCAGCCATCACCTGCTGCGCCTCTATCGCAGCGGCGAGCTGGACCTGCTGCTGGTCAAGCAGTGGGGGGCCGACAGCGACTGCCATGCACGCTGGGCCGAGCCGCTGGGCTGGTTCGGCAGCGCCGCGCGGCCGTTCGGCGAGGGTTCGCCGGAGGAGCCGGTGCCGCTGGTGGTGTTCCCGGTCGGCGCGCTGTATCGCCAGGAGATGATCCATGCCCTGGAGAGCATCGGGCGTCGCTGGCGCATCGGCTATTCCAGCGCCAGCCTGGCCAGCCTGGTGGCCGCGGTCGGCGCCGGACTGGGGGTCAGCCTGCTGCCGCTGGGCTGCGTCGGGCCCGAGCATCGCCTGCTTGGCGCGCAGGCCGGCTTCCCGCCCATCGCTGGCCTGGAGCTGGCGCTCTACGCGCGGCCCGAGCTGGACAGCGCCGGGCGCACCCTCCGCGACCGCCTGCGCGACCTCTGCGATGCACGCCTGGAAGGGTTGCAGGGCGAGCGCTGAGCGCTGTCTCCGGGCTATGATCCGGCTCCCTCAGCGAATGGACACGGAAGCCCGCCACATGTCCCGACCCACCCTGCAAGTCGACCTGCTGGTCGAGTCCTTCAACTACAAGGCCTGGTCTGACCGCCGCACCCTCGATGCCATCGCCCGGATCGACGCCGAGGCGTTTCCGGCCTCGCTGGCCTTCGCCTTGCAACAGCTCAATCACATGGCGATCGTCGAGGAACTGTTCAGGGCGCGCCTGCTGGGCGAGCCGGCGCCCCACCAACAGACCAACAGCGAGGTGGTGCCTGGCTACGACGTCCTGCGTCGCCGGCTGGAGGATTCGGCCGCCTGGTTCGCCGGCTATGTCGCCGAGCTGCCGCTGGAGCGTCGCGGCGAATGGCTGCGCTTCCGCTTCGCCGATGGCCGCGACGGCGGCATGACGCGCCAGGAGATCCTCTTCCATATCGTCAACCATGGCACCTACCATCGCGGCGCCATCGGTCATGCCCTCGACCTGGCGGGCGCGCCCCGGCCGGCGGATACCTACACCCTGTATATCCACTCCGCGCAGCCGGAGCGGCGGGAATAGCCCGCGGCAATGGCCGCCGAGCCTCTACGCCATCGCCGAGAAACGACGTGGGGCTCGACCGAGCCCCCGCGCTGCGCATAAAAAAGCCCCGCGACCAGGAGCTGCAATCGCGGGGCTGGAGTGGCCGATTTCCATCGGCCGGGGGATAGCCGGTTCAGGCGCTGGGTTGCCAGCCACCGCCGAGGGAGCGGTAGATCGCCACGATGCCGCGGTACAGCTCGACCTCGGCCTGGGCCTGGGCATCTTCGGCGGAGAGTTGCTCGCGTTCGGCGTCCAGCAGCACCAGGAAATCGGTGGTGCCTTCGCGGTAGCGGATCGCCGCCTGTTGCGCGGCGGCGCGGCTGGCTTCCGACTGGCGGACCAGCGAGACCAGGCGCTCCTGGCGCTTGCCATAGTCGCTGAAGGCATTCGCAGATTCTTCCAGGGCCAGCAGCACCTGCTGTTCGTAGCTGGCCAGCGCGGCGTCGGCGTCGGCCTTGGCGCCGCGCAGGCGGGCACGCACGCTGCCGAGGTCGAAGGCGGCCCAACTGATGCTCGGGCCGACGCTCCAGGCGCGGGCGGCGCTCGAGCCGATCTGCGA
>NZ_KV800311.1:224373-261474 GCF_001810205.1 Pseudomonas sp. HMSC076A11
GGGCGGCGCTCGAGCCGATCTGCGAGCCCCGCCCGGCGGTGAAGCCGAGGAAGCCGCTGAGGCTGACCCGCGGGAACAGGTCGGCGGTGGCCACGCCGACGTCGGCGGTGCTGGCGGCCAGGCGCCGTTCGGCGGCGCGGATGTCCGGCCGGCGGCGCAGCAGTTCGCCGGGATCGCCGATCGGCAGGGCCTTGGTGATCGCCGGCAGGTCGCGCGGCGAAAGGTCCACTGTCAACTCTTCCGGCCGTTGGCCGAGGAGGGTGGCGATACGGTGCCTGGCGCGCTCGGCTTCCGCCTGCAGTTGCGGCACGCTGGCGGCGGTGGCCGCCAGGCGCGCATCGGCGCGCAGTACGTCGAGTTCGGCACCGACCCCGGCGTCGCGCAGTTGCTCGGTGAGCTGGCGCGACTCCTTCTGGTTCTCCAGGTTGCTCAGGGCAATCTTCTCGCGCAGTTGCGCGCCGCGCAGTTGGCCGTAGGCGTCCACCAGCTCGGCGATCAGGCTGACCTGCAGTTGCTGCAGGTCGGCCTCGGCCGCTTCGCTGAGGGCGTCGCTGGACTCCAGCTGACGGCGGATGCGCCCGAACAGGTCAAGCTCCCAGGCGCTATCCAGGCCAAGGTCGTAGCGCTCGCTGTTGACCCGGTCCTCGGTCACTCCCGGTTGCTGGCCCTTGCCGATGTCGGCGCTGGCGCGGCTGGTGACCACCGGGAAGCGATCGTTGGCCACGTCGTCGCGCAGGGCGCGGGCGGCGCGCAGGCGGGCGAAGGCCACGCGCAGGTCGCGGTTGCCGCTCAGCGACTGTTCGACCAACTGGTTCAGGGTCGGATCGTCGAACTGTTTCCACCACAGGCTTTCGAAGCGGCTGCGGTCGTAGGGCTTGCTCGCCGTGGCGTCGATCTTCGCCGCCGCGGTGTCGGGGGTCCGGTAGTCCGGACCCACCGTGCAGGCGCTGAGCGCCAGCAGACTGAACAGACCCAGGGCGGACGCGAGCCCGCTCCGGATCGACTGCGCGTGAATCATGCATGCACCTCTGGCAGGCCTTTGTCGTTGGCGGCGCGGCGCGCTTCGCGGTTCTCCACGAAGCGGCGGATGAGGACGTAGAACACCGGCGTCAGCAGCAGGCCGAAGAAGGTCACCCCGATCATCCCGGAGAACACCGCCACGCCCATCGCATGGCGCATCTCGGCGCCGGCGCCGGTGGAGATCACCAGCGGCACCACGCCCATGATGAAGGCGATGGACGTCATCAGGATCGGCCGCAGGCGCAGGCGGCAGGCTTCCAGCACCGCGGCGACGCGGTCCATGCCTTCCTCCTGCTTGTCCTTGGCGAACTCGACGATCAGGATCGCGTTCTTGCACGCCAGCCCCACCAGAACGATCAGGCCGATCTGGGTAAAGATGTTGTTGTCGCTGCCGGCCAGGATCACCCCGGTGATCGCCGACAGCAGGGTCATCGGCACGATCAGGATCACCGCCAGCGGCAGGCTCCAGCTCTCGTACTGGGCGGCCAGCACGAGGAAGGCCAGCAGCACGCAGAGCGGGAAGACGAACAGCGCGGTATTGCCGGCGAGGATCTGCTGGTAGGTCAGCTCGGTCCACTCGTAGGTCATGCCGTTGGGCAGTTCCTCCTTCAGCAGCTTCTCGATCGCCGCCTGCGCCTGGCCGGAGCTGTAGCCCGCGGCCGGGGCGCCGTTGAGTTCGGCGGTGATGAAGCCGTTGTAGTGCATCACACGGTCCGGACCGGAGGTGTCGCTGACCTTGATGAAGGACGCCAGCGGGACCATCTCGCCGAGGTTGTTGCGCACCTTCAACTGGCCGATCTGCTCGGGTTCGAGGCGGAACTGCTGCTCGGCCTGGACGTTGACCTGATAGGTACGGCCGAAGCGGTTGAAGTCGTTCGCGTACAGCGAGCCGAGGTAGACCTGCAGGGTGTCGAAGATGTCGCTGATCGCCACGCCGTGGGTCTTGGCCTTCTCGCGGTCGATGTCGGCGTCGATCTGCGGCACGTTGACCTGGTAGCTGGAGAACACCGAGCTGGGTTCCAGCTCAGGCAGCGCACGGGCCTTGGTGATGATGTTCTGGGTCTGCTTGAACAGCTCCTCGTAGCCCTGGTTGCCACGGTCCTCGATCTGCAGGCGGAAGCCGCCGATGGTCCCCAGCCCCTGTACCGGCGGCGGCGGGAAGATCGCGATGTAGGCGTCCTGGATGTCGGCGTACTTGGCGTTCAGCGCGGCGGCGATGGCCCCGGCCGACTGGCTCGGGTCCTTGCGCTCGTCGAACGGCTTCAGCGGGGTGAACACGATGCCGCTGTTCGGGCTGTTGGTGAAGCCGTTGATCGACAGGCCGGGGAAGGCCACCGAGTCCGCCACGCCGGGCTGCGCCAGGGCGATCTCGGACATCTGCTTGATCACCGCCTCGGTACGGTCCAGGCTGGCCGCGTCGGGCAACTGGGCGAAGGCCACCAGGTACTGCTTGTCCTGCTGCGGGACGAAACCGGTCGGCGTGCTGGAGAAGCCGAAGTAGGTCAGCACCATCAGCCCGCCGTAGACCAGCAGGGCGATCGAGCTGCCGCGCAGGACCCGGTTCACCGTGCCGACGTAGCCATGGCTGGCGCGGTCGAAGAAACGGTTGAACGGACGGAACAGCCAACTGCCGAGGAGCTTGTCGAGGAACACCGAGAAGCGGTCCTTCGGCTCGTGGTGGCCCTTGAGCAGGACCGCCGCCAGCGCTGGCGACAGGGTCAGCGAGTTGAACGCCGAGATCACCGTGGAGATCGCGATGGTCAGGGCGAACTGGCGGTAGAACTGCCCGGTGAGGCCGGAGATGAACGCGGTCGGGATGAACACCGCGCAGAGCACCAGCGCCGTGGCGATGATCGGCCCGGTCACCTCGCGCATGGCACGCTTGGTGGCTTCCACCGGCTTGAGGCCGAGGCCGATGTTGCGCTCGACGTTCTCCACCACCACGATGGCGTCGTCCACCACGATGCCGATGGCCAGTACCAGGCCGAACAGCGACAGCGCGTTGAGCGAGAAGCCGAGCATGTGCATCACCGCGAAGGTGCCGATCAGCGACACCGGCACCGCGGCCAGCGGGATGATCGAGGCGCGCCAGGTCTGCAGGAACAGGATCACCACCAGCACCACCAGCACCAGGGCTTCGAACAGGGTGTGCACCACCGCCTCGATGGAGCCGCGGACGAAGATGGTCGGGTCGTAGACGATGGAGTAGTCCATGCCTTGCGGGAAGCTGTGCTTCAGCTCGGCCATCTTCTCCCGCACCAGGTTGGAGATCTCGATGGCGTTCGAGCCGGGACGCTGGAAGATCGGGATCGCCACCGCCGGCTTGTTGTTCAGCAGCGAACGCAGGGCGTACTGGTTGGAGCCCAGCTCGACCCGGGCGATGTCGCGCAGACGGGTGATCTCGCCGTTGGCGCCGGCGCGGATGATGATGTTCTCGAACTCTTCCTCGGTGACCAGGCGACCCTGGGTGTTGATCGACAACTGGAAGCTGGTATCGCTCGGCGCCGGCGGCGCGCCCAGGGTGCCGGCGGCGACCTGGCGGTTCTGCTCGCGGATGGCGTTGACCACGTCGGTGGCGGTGAGGTTGCGCGAGGCGACCTTGTTCGGGTCCAGCCAGACGCGCAGCGAATAGTCGCCGAGGCCGAACAACTGGACGTCGCCGACGCCGTCGAGGCGGGCCAGTTCGTCCTTCACGTTGAGCACCGCGTAGTTCGACAGGTAGAGCATGTCGTAGCGGTTATCCGGCGAGGTCAGGTGCACGACCATGGTCAGGTCGGGCGAGGCCTTGTCGACGGTGATGCCGAGCCGGGTCACTTCTTCCGGGAGCTTCGGCTCGGTCCGGGTGACGCGGTTCTGCACCTGCACCTGGGCGTTGTCCAGGTCGGTGCCGAGGGCGAAGGTGATGGTCAGGGTCAGCTTGCCGTCGGAGGTCGACTGGGAGGACATGTAGAGCATGTTCTCCACCCCGGTGATCGCCTGTTCCAGGGGAGAGGCGACGGTCTCGCCGATGACTTTCGGGTTGGCGCCGGGGAAGTTGGCGCGGACCACGACGGTCGGCGGCACCACTTCCGGGTATTCGCTGATGGGTAGCTGGAACAGGGAGATGGCGCCGCCAATCAGGATCAGCAGCGACAGCACCGCGGCGAAGATCGGCCGCTGGATGAAGAATTGGGAGAAATTCATCGGTTCTTCCTATCGCCGCGCTCAGCCGCGCGGCTCGTTGCGAGTGGCGTTGTCCTTGGACGCCGCCACCTTCGGTGGTTCGCTGTCGCCGACCGACTGCCGCAGGCGCGCGAGGGTGGCCAGGGTGTCGGCGCTGGCCATCTCGACCTTCTGCGGATCCACCTGCATGCCCGGGCGGACCCGCTGCAGGCCATTCACGACGATCCGGTCGCCCTTGCTCAGGCCGCTGCGGACGATGCGCAGGCCCTCCAGCTTCGGTCCCATCTCGACGGTGCGGTAGACGGTCTTGTTGTCGCCATCCAGGACCAGCACGAACTTCTTGCCCAGGTCGGTGCCGACCGCTTCGTCCTTGATCAGGGTGGCGGCGTAGGTCTTGCTGCCGACCAGCTTCAGGCGCACGTAGAGGCCCGGGGTGAACTCGCCCTTGGCGTTGTCGAACACGGCGCGGCCGCGGATGGTGCCGGTACGCGGGTTGACCTGGTTGTCGAGGAAGTCCAGCCGGCCCAGGTGCGGGTTGCCGTCCTCGCTGCTCAGGCCGAGGTACACCGGGCTCTCGCTGCGCGTGTCGCGACCGGCCTGGCGGGCCAGCTCGACGTACTTGAGGAACACGCGCTCGTCGGCGTCGAAGTAGGCGTAGACCTTGTCGGTGCTGACCAGGGTGGTGAGCAGGGTCTCCCCGGAGTTGACCAGGTTGCCGGCAGTGACCTCGGCGCGGCTGACGCGACCGTCGATCGGCGCGGTGATCCGGGTGAAGCTCAGGTTCAGGCGTGCCGCGTCCAGTTGCGCCTGGGTCGCGGCGACCGCCGCCTTGGCTTCCTGGGCGGCGGTGGTGCGGGCGTCGGCGAGTTCCGCGGAGATCGCGTTGCTGGCGCGCAGGCGTTCGCCGCGCTGGGCTTCGTTGACGCTCCGCGCCTGGGCCGCGCGGGCCTGTTGCAGCTGGGCTTCGAGGCGCTTGACCTCGGCCTCGAACGGGCGCGGGTCGATCTGGAACAGCAGGTCGCCTTTCTTCACCAGTGCGCCTTCATGGAAGGCCACGCGGTCGATGTAGCCCGACACCCGCGGGCGCAGCTCCACCGACTCCGGGGCCTCCAGGCGGCCGGTGAATTCGTCCCACTCGTTCAGCGGTTGTTCGATGACTTCGGCGACGCTGACCTTGGGCGCCGCCATGCCTTGGGTGGTTTCCGGGGCCTTGCCGCAGGCGCTCAGGACCAGTACGGCCGCGAGTGCGAGGGGGTAGCGCCAGGAGAAGTGGGATGACTGTTCCATGCTTGACTCCGCCAGTCGGTTTTTCGGGATTGGCGAAGTCTGCGGGCTGCTCCGGCAGGGAACTAATCGAACGACGAGATTTTGATTATCACGAACAGTGATACATGGTTTTTCGTTTTCTGTAACAGTCGATGGTTATGGACAGTGCTTTCGATGGAATAAGCCGCACACCCGCGGCGCGCGATCGATTTTCCCGTTGCGACGCCTCGTGCGGGTAGCTGCCGGAGGGCTCAGAGACTGTCCGGATCGCCGATGAACATGCTGATCCGCGAGCGCAGCCAGCGTTCGGCCGGATCGTTGTCCTGGGCGCCGCGCCAAGCCATCGACAGTTCGAAGGCGCGGGTCTCGAACGGTGGGTCCTCGGCGCGTAGGCCGCCGGCGGCGATCAGCGCCTGGGCGGCGTAGTCGGGCACGGTGGCGATGATGTCGGTGCCGGCCAGGAGGGTGCCGAGGCCGTTGAACTGCGGCACCGCCAGGACCACCTTGCGTTTGCGGCCGAATTTTTCCAGCTCCTCGTCGACGAAGCCGCTGAGGTCGCCGGCGAAGGACACCAGCGCGTGCGGTCGCGCGCAGTAGTCGTCGAGGGTCAGCTGGCCGGGCGCGGAGTCGGCGCGGAGGATCTTCGGCTTGCTGCGGCGCACGGTCTTGCGCTTGGCGTTGGCCGGCAGTTCGTCGGTGTAGCTGACGCCCACCGAGATCTCCCCCGAGGCCAGCAGGTTCGGCATCAATAGATAGTTGGCGCGGCGCACGACGAGGACGATCCCCGGCGCCTCCGCGCGCAGGCGGCGGAGCAGGGGCGGCAACAGGCCGAACTCGACGTCGTCGGAAAGGCCGATGCGGAACACCGCGGTGCTGGTCGCCGGATCGAACTCGCTGGCGCGACTCATGGCGGTGGAGATGGAATCCAGCGCCGGCGACAGGTGGGCGAAGATTTCCTGGGCTCGCGCGGTGGGTTCCATGCTGCGTCCGGTACGGACGAACAGCGGGTCGTCGAACAGCGTGCGCAGGCGCGACAGCGCGGCGCTGATGGCCGGCTGGCCGAGGAACAGTTTCTCTGCGGCGCGGGTCACGCTGCGTTCGTGCATCAGGGTCTCGAACACGATCAGCAGGTTCAGATCGACGCGGCGCAGGTCGTTTCGGTTCATGGCGTTCCTCGTTTCCAGGGGCTAGAGGCTGCAACCGCGGGGGCTCGCCGTCAAGCCTTGCGTGCGAGACGGGGCGGGGCCTGGCGAGGTGCCGGAGGGGCATAGGATCACTGACAGGCATAGCCATTATCAATAACGACGGGTGGTTTTGTCAGGCATGGGCGGATACAGTCACAACCCATGAGGTTATTCACCCCGTGATGCACTGCAGAGGTTTGCGATGTCCCGAGTGATCCGTTTTCATCAGTTTGGCCCGCCAGAGGTCCTCAAATGCGAAGAGCTGCCGACCCCGGCGCCGGCCGCAGGGGAAGTCCTGGTGCGTGTCCAGGCGATCGGCGTGAGCTGGAAGGATGTGCTCTGGCGTCAGAACCTGGCCCCGGAGCAGGCTGCGCTGCCGTCCGGTCTCGGCTTCGAACTGGCCGGCGAGGTGCTGGCGGTCGGCGCCGGCGTCGGCGACCTGCCGCTGGGTTCCCGTGTGGCCAGTTTCCCCGCCCATACCCCCGATCATTATCCGGCCTATGGCGACGTGGTGCTGATGCCGCGCGCGGCCCTGGCGGTCTACCCCGAGGTACTCACCCCGGTGGAGGCCAGCGTCTACTACACCGGCCTGCTGGTGGCCTATTTCGGCCTGGTCGACCTGGCCGGGTTGAAGGCCGGGCAGACCGTGCTGATCACCGAGGCGGCGCGCATGTACGGGCCGGTCTCGATCCAGTTGGCCAAGGCTCTCGGCGCGCGGGTGATCGCTTCCACCAAGTCCGCCGAGGAGCGCGAGTTCCTCCGCGAGCAGGGCGCCGACAAGGTGGTGGTGACCGACGAGCAGGACCTGGTCCTGGAAGTCGAGCGCTTCACCGAGGGCAAGGGCGTCAATGTCATCCTCGACGAATTGGGCGGCCCGCAGATGACCCTGCTCGGCGATGTCTCCGCCACCCGCGGCAAGCTGGTGCTGTATGGCTGCAACGGCGGCAACGAGTCGGCGTTCCCGGCCTGCGCCGCGTTCAAGAAGCACCTGCAGTTCTACCGCCACTGCCTGATGGATTTCACCGGTCATCCGGAGATGGGCCTGGAACGCAACGACGAGTCGGTGAGCAAGGCCCTCGCGCACATCGAGCAACTGACCCGCGATCGCCTGCTCAAACCGGTGGTCGACCGGGTATTTGAGTTCGACCAGGTGGTCGAGGCGCACCGCTACATGGAAACCTGTCCGAAGCGCGGCCGGGTGGTGATCCACGTCGCCGATTGAGGACGACCCGCAGCGAAAGAGCCCGGCCATCGAGCCGGGCTTTTTCGTGGGCGCGGTTTCAGATCCACAGATCGTTGACCGCCGTCCGCTCGCCGCCCTGGTCGCCGGTGTTGCGCACGCCGCAGGGCTCCACCAGGAGCATGCGCACCTCGCCCTCGGCGAACGGCTTGTGCTCCACGCCGCGCGGCACCACATACATCTCGCCGGGGCCCAGGTGCACCGCGCCGTCGCGGAAATCGATGCGCAGGCGACCGGCGAGGACGATGAAGGTCTCGTCGGTGTCGGCGTGGCTGTGCCAGACGAAGTCGCCTTCGATCTTCACCAGCTTGAACTGGTAGTCGTTCATCTGGGCGATCACCCTGGGTTGCCAGCGGTCGTCGAACAGGGCGAGCTTGGCGGCGAAGTTGATCGCTTGGGTTGTGCTGGTGGACATCGGTGCGCTCCGGTGGTTGGTCTCTGGCGCCAGGGTAGGCGGCTACGGAGCGGGCGGTCTTGGATGATCGTGCAACCTGGCTAGGCGCGGCCGAGCATACGCAGCCAGCGTGCCGGCGGCAGGCCGTAGCTCTGGCCGAAATGGCGGGTCATGTGGCTCTGGTCTGTGAAACCGGCGGCAAGCGCGGCTTCGGCCAGCGTCTGGCCGCCGAGCATCAGCCGGCGGGCGATGTCCAGCCGGCGCTGGATCAGGTAGCGGTAGGGGCTGGTGCCGAACAGCGCGCGGAAATCGCGCGACAGGCTCCAGCGTTCGCGCTGGGCGACCTGCGCCAGTTCGTCGAGGCCCAGCGGGCGCTCCAGGTGCGCGTGGATGTACTGCCGGGCGCGCTCGGCGGCGACGAAGTCGAAGTGGCGCCTGCCGCGCGCCCGGTTGCCGGCCACGGCGTCGAGGGCGTGGGCCAGTTCGAACAGGGCGTCCTGTTCTTCCAGCGGCTCCAGCGGGGTATCCATGGCCTGTAGCAGGGCCCGGCTGGCGGCGATCAGGCGCGGGTCGTCGGACAAGCCCCCGCGCACGAACGGCAGCGGCCGGCCGCCGAGGGCCTGCTGGATCAGCGCCGGCTCGACGTAGAGCATCCGGTAGCGGAACCCTTCCTGGCTGCCGGCCTCGCCGTCGTGCAGCTCGTCGGGATGCAGCACCAGGCAGCCGCCCGGCAGGCTGTGGCGCTGGCTGCGGCGATAGCGGAAGCTCTGCACCCCGGCCAGGGTCTGGCCGATGGCATAGGTGTCGTGGCGATGCGGATCGTAGCCGTGGCCGGCGAAGTAAGCCTCGATGCGTTCCACCGCACCGTGTTGCGGGGCGCGTCGAACCCAGTCGCGGGGCGTATTGGCGTGGCTCATGGGGAAAGGCTCGTGGCGCGGAAGGTTCAGGCTAGCGCTTCGTTGGCGCGACTGGAATAGCCGGACGGCGTCTCGCCGAATACTGTGCGGAAGGCACTGGCGAAGCTGCTCGGGCTTTCGTAGCCGAGCGACCAGGCGACCTCGCCGACCGCCTGGCCCGCTGCCAGCCGTTCGACGGCCGCGTGCAGTCGCGCCAGTTGCCGCCATTGCGCGAAGCTCATACCGGTCTCGGCGCCGAACAGCCGGCTCAGGCTACGGCTGCTGAGGCCCGCCCAGCGTGCCCATTCGGCCGCCGGCCGCGGATCGCCGGGGTTGGCCAGCAATGCCTCGGCGATCCTGCGCAGGCGCGAATCCCCCGGATAGGGCAGGCGGGTCCGCTGGGGCACGGCGTGGCGCAGTTCGTCCAGCAGCACGCGCAGCAGGTTCTCGCGTTCGGTGCTCCAGGCGGAGCCGGTCGGCCAGCGGGTGGCGCGTTCGACGATCAGCGCCACGAAAGCCGAGCAGGCGAGCACGCCGGGGTGCCGGGGCAGGTCGCGGCAGTGTTCGGCGGCGAGGTAGGCGCTCCAGCCCGCCAGGCTGCCGTGGGAGTGCGCCGAGTGTGGGTGACCCGGTGGGATCCAGGCGATCTGGCGCGGAGGCAGGGCCTGGCGGCCATGCTCGTCCTCGACCACCAGAAGGCCGCGCTCCAGGCAGTAGAGCTGGCCGCAGGCATGGCGGTGGGAGGCCGTGCGGCTGGCTGCGCGGTCGATGCGCAGGGCGAAGAGCGGGACGGGCAGGGGTTCCGGAAGCATTTGGCGGAAAAGCGACGATGATTGGCTCGGGATGGATAATAGGCCATTCGACTGCGGATGTAGCCTGGCGGCTCATCATTCTTGCCTGGAGCACGCTATGAAAGCCGAAGACATCCTTCCCGACCGACAGGACCGCATCCGCCTGGGCGGCGTGGAGATACGCAAGGGCAGCGTCGGCGCGTTCATCGCCAACGCCCGGCTGCTGCTTGAGGAGGAACTGCCCGCGGCGCAACGGCGGCAGGCTGAAGAAGACCTGCGCGCCCTGCTGCCGGCGATCCGGGCACTGGGGCTGCTGGAACTCTTCGAACTGCGCGACGCGCGACTGCGGACGCTGGTGGCGGATTGGGAAAACGCCGCTGGCCGCTCCTGAGAGCGGCACACGGGCACTGGAGGTATCAGTCGTCGATGCAGCTTTCGATCAGGCGTTGCAGGGCTTCGCGCTCACTGACCGGCGTGCGCATCGGCATGTGCGCGAGGCTGCCGTCGCGGCGCTCGATGATGTACTCGGTCTCGAAGTGCAGGGTGCAATCCTCGAGGCTCACATAGGTGACGCCATAGGTCGGGGCCTTGCGGGAGCGGGCTGAGAGCATGGATGCCTCCTTGGGCTCATTTCTTCTCGCTGGTCGGCGCGGGCGCGCTGGCCTGAACCGGGCGAGTAGGGGTCACTGCATTGCTGTAGAACGCGGAAGCGGCGAAGTAGCTGGCGAGGGCGCTGAAGCTGGACATGATCGGTTCTCCTGGGGAAGGGTGGGCGTCTGCCCTTGGAGAGCATGTTTGCCCAGCGGGAGAACCGGCAGAAGTAAAAAGCCTGCATGGTGTATATCGAGCGCGGTGATGGATCAAGCGACCCCCTCCAGCCTTGCGACTGTTCGCCGGTGTTACCATATGACGTGTTTTTTTCTCAGGAATTCCCATGGCCAAGCGTGGACGCCCCTGCGGCTTCGATCGTGAACAGGCATTGCGCCGGGCGCTCGACGTGTTCTGGGAGGCCGGCTACGAAGGCGCGACCATGGCCGCGCTGAAGGAGGCCATGGGTGGCATCTGCGCGCCGAGCATGTATGCCGCCTATGGTTCCAAGGAGGCGCTGTTCCGTTCGGCGGTGGAACTCTACCTGAGCCAGGAGTGCCAGCTTTCCAAGGGCGCCTTCGCCCTGCCGACGGCGCGCGAGTCGATCGCCGCGCTGCTGGAAAGCGCCGCCGTCAGCTACACCACCGAAGGCAAGCCGCGCGGTTGCCTGGTCGACCTCAGCACGACCAATTTCTCGCCGGCCAACAAAGGCGTCGAAGACTACCTGCGCGATCACCGGCGGCGCGCCGCGCGCCTGCTGCGCGAGCGTTTCGCACGAGGCGTGGCCGACGGCGACGTGCCGGCCGGAGCCGATCTCGACGCGCTCACCAGTTTCTACAGCAGCGTGCTCCAGGGCCTGTCGATCCAGGCCCGCGACGGCGCCAGCCGCCAGCAGTTGCTGGCCATCGGCCGCTGCGCGATGGCGGCCTGGGATTCCCTGCTGGCGGTCGAGGCCGCCTGACGCCACAGCGCGCCTTGACTGGAAAAAGCCCATGGATTCTCCGTGGGCAAAAACTATAACGCGTGATATAGAATTGATCCAAACCCCGGGCGAGGTCCTTCCGCGCGTGTCTCGCGCCCTGGCCATCGCCCGCTGCCGATTGGAGCCTTCATGACAACGCTTGCTGATATTCCCCTGTCCATGCTCGACCTGGTGCCGGTGCGCACCGGCGGCAGCGTGGCCGAAGCCCTGCACAACTCCCTGGACCTGGCGCGCCATGTGGAGCGCCTGGGCTTCAACCGTTTCTGGCTGGCCGAGCACCACAACATGGATGGCATCGCCAGCTCCGCCACCGCGCTGCTGATCGGCCATATCGCCGGCGGCACCTCGCGGATCCGCGTCGGCTCGGGTGGGGTGATGCTGCCGAACCATGCGCCGCTGGTGGTGGCGGAAAACTTCGGCACCCTGGAGACGCTCTACCCGGGCCGCATCGACCTCGGCCTTGGCCGCGCCCCCGGCGCCGACCAGGCGACCATGCGCGCCTTGCGTCGCGACCGCCTGGGCAACGGCGACGACTTCCCCGAGCAGGTCGCCGAGCTGGAAATGCTGCTCGGCCCGCGCCGTTCCCAGCAGAGCCTGCTGGCGGTGCCGGGCGAGGGTACCCAGGTGCCGATCTGGCTACTCGGTTCGAGCCTGTTCAGCGCCCACCTGGCGGCGCAGAAAGGCTTGCCCTATGCCTTCGCTTCGCATTTCGCACCGCGTTACCTGCACGAGGCGCTGCGCATCTACCGCAGCAACTTCCAGCCCTCGGCGGTACTCGACAAACCTTACGCGATGATCGGCGTGCCGCTGATCGCCGCACCCACCGACGAAGAGGCCGAGTTCCTCGCCACTACCGCCTTCCAGCGCGTGCTGGCGCTGATCCGCGGCGAGAGCCTGAAACAGAAGCCGCCGGTGGAAAGCATGGCGCCGTTGTGGCTGCCCCACGAGCAGGATGCGGTCGGCAGCTTCTTCGGCCTGGCGGTGATCGGCGGTCCGGAGAAGGTTCGCGCGCGCCTGGAGATCCTCCTGGAGCAGACCGGCGCCGACGAGCTTATCTTCACCAGCGACTTCTACGAGCACGCCCATCGGCTGCGCTCTTGCGAAATCGTCGCGGGGCTGAAAGGGGCGTGATCCGGGGCCTGTAGGGAAAATGATGTAGACCTGCGTGCGGTAGGGTCTTTCGGCGATAGGTTTTTTGGTTCTAAACTTAGAACTAAAAACAATAAGCCAGAGAGGAACCCTGCCATGCCGGTTGCACACCGACTGCTGTTTTCATTGACCGCCTTGCTGGCGGCGACGGCCCAGGCCGCCGTCGACGGCCAGAAACTCTACACACAGGGCGGCGCCAACCCGGCCGCCGCGGCCTGCGTCACCTGCCACGGCGCCGATGGCATGGGCCTGGCCGCCGCCGGCTTTCCGCGCCTGGCGGGCCTTCCCGCCGCCTACCTGAGCAAGCAACTGCACGACCTCAAGCAGGGCGGCAGTCGCGAGCACCCGGTGATGAAGGGCATAGCCGATGCTCTCGGCGACGACGAGATCCAGGCGCTCGCCAATACCCTCGCGGCAATGCCGGCGCCCAAGCCGGTGGCGCTGTCGCGCGTGGCCACCCCGCGCAGCCCCGGCGAGACCCTAGCGGTACGTGGCGCCTGGGAGCGCAACATTCCCGAGTGCGTGACCTGTCACGGTCCGGCCGGCAGCGGCGTGGGGGAGGCCTTCCCGCCGTTGCAGGGGCAGGGCGAGATGTACCTGAGCAACCAGTTGCGCGCCTGGCAGCTTGGCACTCGCCGCAACGACCCGAACGATCTGATGGGACATATCGCCAAATCCCTCAGCGAAGAGGAGATCCGCAGCGTCAGCCAGTTCTTCGCCACCCTCGGTCAGGCAGGAGGCCAGCCATGAACATGCCGTCGATCCTTTCCCTGGCCGTCGCCGGCCTGCTGGTCGCTCCCGTCCACGCGGCAACGGCGCCCTCGGAGCCGTTCCAGCCGCCGGCGGAAAGCAGCCTCCCGGACAACGCCTTCGGCGAAATGGTCCGCCAGGGCCAGGCGCTGTTCGTGGAAACCCGGAAGAACGCGCCGCATCTGGTCGGCAACCAGCTCAACTGCGTCAACTGCCATCTCGACCAGGGCCGCCGGGCCAACTCCGCGCCGCAGTGGGCGGCCTACCCGGTCTATCCGGCGTTCCGTGCCAAGAACAACAAGGTCAATACGTTCGCCGAGCGCCTGCAGGGCTGCTTCCAGTTCAGCATGAACGGCAAGGTGCCGGCGGCCGACAGCCCGGAGATCAAGGCCCTGACCGTCTACGCCTATTGGCTGGCGAGCCAGGCGCCGACCGGGGTCAGCCTGCCCGGACGCGGCTATCCGGACGTGGCCCCGCCGGAAGGCGGCTACAGCATCGAGCGCGGCGCCAAGGTCTATGCCGCGCAGTGCGCGATCTGCCACGGCGCCGACGGCCAGGGCCAGATGGCTCTGGGGCAGACGGTGTTCCCACCGCTGTGGGGCGCGCAGTCGTTCAACTGGGGCGCGGGCATGCACCGCATCAACACCGCGGCCTCCTTCATCAAGTACAACATGCCGCTGGGCAAGCCCGGTACCCTCAGCGACCGCGACGCCTGGGACGTCGCCGCCTTCATGAACAGCCACGAGCGCCCGCAGGACCCGCGCCTGGTGGACGGTTCGGTGGAGAAGACGCGGCAGAAGTTCCATGCCAACGACGGCGTCAACCTGTACGGACAGAAGGTCAACGGCGTGCTGCTGGGACAGGGAATCTGACCCTCGTGGCCTGGCGTCCGCAGGACGGAGACCCGGTCCGGCGGAAGCAGGTCGGCGCGGGGGTAGGGCGGATAACGCCAACGGCGTTATCCGCCGATGCCTGGGCCTCGGTCCGGCGGATAGCCGCGGGCGGCTATTCGCCCTACGGGGGCCGGTTGGCGGGTGGGCCCGCGCATCACTCGCGCAGCGGCATTTCCAGCGTCACCCGCAGGCCGTCCGCGCGGCTGTCGAAGTCCAGCCGGCATTGGCAGCGTTGCACGATAGCCTGGACGATGGCCAGGCCGAGCCCGCTGCCGCCGCTCTTGCCGTGGCGCCAGAAACGCCGGGTGAGGTGCGGCAGGTCGGTTTCGGCGATGCCCGGACCGTGGTCGCGGACGTGGAAGCGCGCGCAGCCTTGCGCGGTTTCCACCGCCAGCTCCACCCGGGTGCCGGCGGCGGTGTGGCGCAGGGCGTTGTCCAGCAGGTTGCGCAGCGCGGCGATGGCCAGCACCGAGGGGACTTCCAGCGGCGCCTCGGACAAGCCGTCGGCCAGCTTCAGCTCGAACATCCGCACGTCGCCGTGGCCGGCGTCGTGCATGGCTACCCGGGCGGCGTCCTCGGCGCTGCATTGCACGCCGTCGTCGAACGACAGGCTGCCTTCCACCCGCGCCAGCAGCAACAGCTGGTCCAGCGTCCGGTGCAGACGGTCGGCGCCTTCCTCGGCGTGGGCCAGGGCCTGCTCGGCGGCAGCGCCCTCGGTCATGCGCGCGACCTGCAGGTGGGTCTTGATCGCGGTCAGCGGGCTGCGCAGCTCGTGGGCGGCATCGCCGGTCAGGCGTCGCTCGCGTTCGATGGCCTGGGCGATGCGCTGGAACAACTGGTTCTGGGTTTCCACCAGCGGCTTCAGTTCGCTCGGCAGGGCCGCCAGCTCCAGTGGCTCCAGCGAGTCGGCGCCACGTCGGGTGAGGGCGTCGCGAATCCGCTTGAGCGGCGCCAGACCCTGGCCGGCGCCGAGCCATAGCAGGGCCAGGCTGCCGAGCAGGGCGACCGTCACCGGCACCGCGGCGGCCACAACCACCGAGCGTTGCAGCACGTCGCGCTCTTCCAGGCGGTCGGCGGTGCTGACCCGCAGATCGCCGGCCTGCACGGTGAAGCTGCGCCACAGCACGCCGTTGATTTCCTGGTCGCGGAAGCCGCTGGCGGTGCTGTCCAGCGCCCGCTCCGGGGTGGCATGGCTCTGCGCCAGGACTTCGCCGCGCAGTGAGCTGACCTGGCAGGCCATGCCGTTGGGAATTCCCAGTTGCTCCGCGCTCAGGCGCGTGGTCTGGCCGTCCGCCGGCTGCGGCTGCGGCAACTGCTGGAGCAGGCCGGCAACCATCCGCGCCGAGGCCGCCAGGCGTTGGTCGAAGGAGCGCATCATCTGCCCGCGCAGGTCGCAGAGCATCCAGGCCGCGGCCAGCGACCAGAGCAGGATGAAGGCCGAGCCGAGGATCAGGGTAAGGCGCAGGCGCAGGCTCATGCGTCGTCTCCGTCGCCGCGCGCCGGCCCGAGGCGGTAGCCGAGGCCGCGCACGGTCTGCACGATGGCGTTGCCGAGCTTGCGCCGCAGGTGATGGATGTGGACGTTGAGGGCGTTGCTCTCGACCTCGTCGCCGAAGCCATAGACGCTGTCCTTGAGCTGCTCGCCGCTGAGGATCCGCCCGCGGTTGTTGAGCAATGCCTGCAACAGCGCCTGTTCGCGTCGCGACAGTTCCACGGGGCGGCCGTCGAGCCAGGTTTCGCGGGTGCTCGGATCGTAGCTGAGGCGGCCGTGTTCGATGACGTTGACGCAACGCCCGGCGGAGCGCCGCTGCAAGGTATGCAGGCGGGCGCCGAGTTCGCGCAGGTCGAAGGGCTTGAGCAGGTAGTCGTCGGCGCCGGCCTGCAGCCCGGCGACCCGGTCGGTCACCGCGTCGCGCGCGGTCAGCACCAGCACCGGCAGGTCGACGCCCTGCTGGCGCAGGCGCTGCAGCAGGCGCAGGCCGTCCTCGTCGGGCAGGCCGAGATCGAGGACCAGCACGTCGAAGCGCGCCACCTGGAGCAGCGCCTGGGTATCGGCGGCGCTGGCCACCCGGTCCACGGTCAGGCCCTGGGCGTTGAGGCCGGCGACGATGCCGCTGGCGATCAGGTCGTCGTCTTCGGTGAGCAGTACATGCATGGCGGTATCGCTGGTTAAAGGGATAGGAGTCTGAAGCGGGCGAATTAAGCCAGGATTATGCCCCGCCCGGCGCGTCGCCGGGGTTTTCCCGTGGCCGCGTTAACGGCCTGTTAATCGTCGCTGGCCATGCTGCCGCCGAGTTCATCGTAGAAGGCGTTATCCATGCGTGTGTTGATCCTGCTCCTGATGCTCCTGCTGCCGGGCCTGTCCCAGGCGCAACCGGGCGACGACCTGTTCGCGCCGCGCGGCGCGACGCAGACGGATTTCCTGCCGGTGGAGAAAGCCTTCCGCTTCACCTGGGAGCGCCTCGACGACGGCCAGGTGCAACTGCGCTGGCAGATCGCGCCGGGCTACTACCTGTACCAGAAGCGCCTGCGTTTCGACGGACTCGACCCGGACTTGCAGCCGCAGCTGCCGCCCGGCGAAAGCCACAGCGACGAGTTCTTCGGCGAGTCGCAGGTCTATCGCCAGAGCCTGGAACTGCCCTGCCGGCGGCCGCCGCCGGACAACTGCGCCTGGGCTGGCAGGGCTGCGCCGATGCCGGCCTGTGCTATCCGCCGCAGAGCCAGGCGCTCGACCTGGGCGGTACCGGCCCTGCCGCCGCCGGGACGAGCGGCGAAGTCGCCGAGGACCAGGGCCTGGCCGGCAGCCTGCAGGCCGGCAACCTGGCCTGGAGCCTGTTGCTGTTCTTCGGCCTCGGCCTGCTGCTGGCGTTCGCTCCCTGTTCGCTGCCGATGCTGCCGATCCTCGCCGGGCTGGTGGTCGGTAGCGGCGCCGGCCCTCGTCGAGGCCTGCTGCTGGCCGGTAGCTACGTGCTGAGCATGGCGCTGGTCTACGCCGGACTCGGGGTGGTCGCGGCGCTGCTTGGCGGCAACCTGCAGGCCTGGCTGCAACAGCCGTGGCTGCTGGGCAGCTTCGCCGCGCTGTTCGTGTTCCTCGCGCTGCCGATGTTCGGCTTCTTCGAACTGCAACTGCCGGCTGCCCTGCGCGACCGCCTCGACGGTCTCAGTCGCGGCCGCAAGGGCGGCAGCCTGGCCGGCGCGGCCGCGCTCGGCGCGTTGTCCGGGCTGCTGGTGGGGCCGTGCATGACCGCGCCGCTGGCCGGCGCCTTGCTCTATATCGCGCAGACCGGCAATGCCCTGCATGGCGGCCTGGTGCTGTTCAGCCTGGGCCTCGGCATCGGCATGCCGCTGTTGCTGCTGGTGACGGTCGGTAGCCGCTTCCTGCCCAAGCCCGGTCCCTGGATGAACCTGGTCAAGGGCGTGTTCGGCTTCCTTTTCCTCGGCACCGCCTGGATACTCCTGCGTCCGCTGCTCGGCGAGGCGCTGTGGATCGGCCTTGGCGGCGCGTTGCTGCTGGTCCTGGCCTACGCCGCGCTGCACACGGCGCGAGGCCTGGCGCGGCACGCGGTGCTGTTCGGCGCGGCGGGCTGCATCTTCGGTCTCTGGGGCGCGGCGATGTTGCTGGGCGCCGCGGCCGGGGCCGACGACCCCTGGCGTCCGCTACAGGTGTATGCGGCGGCGAACCGGGGCGCTACGCCGACGGCCAGCGCGCACGAGGCGTTCCTCACGGTGAGCCAGCCGGCCGAGCTGGACCGTCAGTTGGCTGCGGCCAAGGCCGAGGGACAATGGGTGCTGCTCGACTACTACGCTGACTGGTGCGTGTCCTGCCGGATCATGGAGAAACAGGTGTTCGCCAAGCCCGATGTGCTCGCCGCCCTGCAGGGCGTGCGCCTGCTGCGGCTCGACGTGACCGCGGACAACGCCGCCAGCCGCGAGCTGCTGCACCGCTACCAGATACCCGGCCCGCCGAGCCTGATCTGGATCGGCCCGGAAGGCGAGGAGCGCCGCGCGCGCCGGTTGACCGGCGAAGTCGACGCCGGCGGCTTCCTCGCCCATTGGCAGGCGACCCGGGAGCGCGGCTGATGCTGAGTTTTTCCCTGGGGCCGCTGGTGGTCTCGCTGCAACACCTGCTGCTGTTCCTCGCCCTCGGCGCCGCGCTGCTCGGTGGTTGGCTGGCGGCGCGCGGCGGCGGGCGCAACGCCGAGCCGGTGCTGTTCAACCTGTTGTTGCTCGGCCTGCTGGTGGCGCGCCTGGCCTTCGTGGTGCGCTACTGGCCGCAGTACCGTGGCGACTTCGCACAGATGCTGGATATCCGCGATGGCGGTTTCCTCGCCTGGCCAGGCCTGCTCGCCGCTGTGCTCGGCGCGCTGTTCTGGGCCTGGCGGCGACCGGCGCTACGTCGCTCGCTGGGTGTCGGCGCCAGCCTCGGACTGGCGTTCTGGCTGCTTGGCAGCCTGGGCCTGGGCATCTACGAGCGCGGTACGCGCCTGCCCGAACTGAGCCTGCGCAACGCCGCCGGCGAGTCGGTGCAACTGGCCGATTTCCGGGGCCGCCCGCTGGTGATCAACCTCTGGGCCAGCTGGTGCCCGCCGTGTCGGCGCGAGATGCCGGTGCTGCAACAGGCGCAGGCGGAGAATCCCGACGTAGTGTTCCTCTTCGCCAACCAGGGCGAGAGCGCCGAGACCGTGCGCCATTTCCTCCAGGGCGAGAACCTGCGCCTGGACAACCTGCTGTTCGACAACGGCGGGCAGCTTGGCCAGCAGGTCGGCTCGGTCGCCTTGCCCACCACCGTTTTCTACACCGCCGAGGGCCGCCTGCTGGGCAGCCATCTCGGCGAACTGTCCCGCGGCAGCCTGGCGCGCTACCTCGAAGCCTTCGAGCCGGCCGCTGCCGCCCCCGCAACCAGGAGTTCCGAATGAGACTGCCGCGCAACCTGATCACCCTTGGCCTGGGCCTGACCCTCCTCAACGCCGGCCTGGCCACGGCGGCGGAGGAGCTGCCGGCGCCGATCCGCATGGTCCAGGAGAAGGGCGCCCGCATCCTCGGCAGCTTCGACGCCCCGGATGGCCTGCGCGGCTATGCCGCCGAATACCAGAACCAGGGCATGGCGCTGTACCTGACGCCCGACGGCAAGCACGTACTCACCGGCCACCTGTTCGACGCCCAGGGCAAGGACCTCAGCCGCGAACCGCTGGAGCGCCTGGTGTATGCGCCGCTGGCCAAGGAAATGTGGCAGAAGATGGAGCAGAGCGCCTGGATCGCCGATGGCCGTGCCGACGCGCCGCGCGTGGTCTACCTGTTCAGCGACCCGAACTGCCCGTACTGCACCATGTTCTGGGAGCAGGCGCGACCCTGGGTGGATGCCGGCAAGGTGCAGTTGCGGCATATCATGGTCGGCATCATCCGCGAGGACAGCGAAGCCAAGTCCGCCGCGCTGCTGGCCAGCAAGGACCCGCAGAAGGCCCTGCACGACCATGAGCAGGCGGGCAAGGCCAGCACCCTGAAGCCGCTGGCGAAGATCCCGGCGGCGGTGCGCAAGCAGCTCGCCGGCAACATGGAACTGATGGAGTCGATGGGCGCCGCGGCGACCCCGGCGATCTTCTATCTCAATGCCGAGGGGCGCATGCAGCAGCAACAGGGCGCGCCGCAGCCGGACCAGTTGGCGGAGATCCTCGGTCCGCGCTGATCCTCCGGGCCGGCGCCGAGCCGCCGGCCATCTATACTCCCTGCGTTACGCCAACCCAGCGGAGCGAGGGCCATGGACGACGCATTCAGCGAGGAAGGCAGCGCGCAGCCGCGCCATGACGCTCAGCGTCCGGCGCTCGCTCCGCGGAGCGACGGTTTCGACATCCACACCTACCATCCCGACTTCGTCGCCGATCCCTATCCGCTGTTGCGGCTGATCCGTTCCCGTGCGCCGGTCTGCCGCGACCAGGCCTCGATCTGGTGGATCAGTCGCTATGCCGATGTTTCGGCGTGCCTGCGCGACCGCCGTTTCTCCGCCGACCCCGCTCGCCTTGGCGCCGCCGGCGTCCGCCAGGGCGGCGCCAGCTGGTTCGGCCACCAGCAATTGCAACCGCTGGCGCGCTTCTACGACAACTTCATGCTGTTCAACGACGCGCCGCGGCACACCCGCCTGCGCAGGCTGTTCGCTCCGGCCTTCGGCCCCGACGCCGTGCGCCGCTGGGAAGCGCGCATCGAGGTGCTGGTGGAGGAACTCCTCGACAGCTTGCTGGAGCGCCGCGAGCCCGATCTGCTCAGGGATTTCGCCGAACCGCTGACGATCCGGGTGGCCGCCGAGCTGTTCGGCTTTCCCCGCGAAGATACCGGGCAACTGCTGCCCTGGGGCCGCGATCTGGCCGCCGGGCTCGATCTCGCCGCCAGCCACGGCGATGCCGGGCAGATCAACCGCAGCGCGGCCGCCTTCAGCGACTACCTGCAACGCCAGGCGCGCGGCTGGAGCGATGGCTCTTCGCGCCCGCCGTCCGGCGCGGCGCCGAGCATCCTCGACGGCGCCGCGATGCTGGAGGCCGGACTGGGCCTCGAGGACCTGGTAGCGGCCTATGCCATGGTGTTCATGGCCGCCTTCGAAACCACCATCAGCATGGTCGGCAACGCTACGCTGGCGCTGCTCACCCATCCCGACCAGCTCGACCTGCTGCGGCGGTGCCCGGAGCTGGCGGCGAACGCGGTGGAGGAACTGCTGCGCTTCGATGGCGCGGTGCGCGGCGGCGTGCGTTGCACCCTGGAGGAGGTGGAGATCGGCGGCCAGCGGATTCCGCCTGGAGAGAAGGTCTGGCTGAGCTTCCTCGCGGCGAACCGCGACCCGGAGATGTTCGCCGCCCCCGACCGCCTGCAGTTGCAGCGAGCGAACGCCAAGCAGCACGTGGCGTTCGCCCATGGTCCGCACTACTGCCTGGGCGCGTACCTGGCCCGGCTCGAATTGCAATGCGCATTGCGCGGCCTGGTGCGTCGCCGTTTCGCCCTGGCCTCGGAACCGACGGACCTGCGCTGGCGGCGCAGCTCGGTGTTCCGCACCCTGGAGCGCTTGCCGATCGTCCCGGAAGGCGACGCTCAGAAGACCTGCGAGTAGCGCAGGATCAGCCGGCTGCCCTCGCTGCGGTTGCGTGCGCCGTATTCGTGATAGGCGTTGAGGAACAGCCGCGACTTGCCCCAGCCGAACATCAGCGCCGGGCCGATGGCATCGACCCGCTCGCGGGAGTCCGGGCGGTCGTGGCCGTCGACCCGCTCGTCGGTGATCTGTCGCAGGCTGTAGCCGGACAACCCGAGCCGCCAATGCGCATCCAGCGCCAGCGATACCGAGTAGTTGGCGTGGAACGCCTGGCCCGGTTGCAGGTAGTCGTCGGCCAACGGCGGCGCCGGGTCGCGATTCTTGCCCGGCAACAGGTACTGCAGGCGAGCGCTGGCTTCCCAGCCTTCGGCGAATTCCCAGGTCAGCGCGTAGTGCGGGTTGAAGCTCCAGTGGTTGCTGCCGGGATTGATCGCCCGATGCCTGTCGTAGCGCCCGGTGGGTAACTGGAAGGCGAGGTTCAGGCGCTGCCAGTAGGGCCGGCCGAACAGCTCGGTCTGCGGCCATTGCAGGATGAACGGACTGACGATCAGGTTGCCGAGGCCGTTGGCGCTGCCGGCGTGGGGTTCGAAGTCGGGATCGGCGAGCAGCACCGGGACGAGGATTTCCGCGCCGTAGTAGGCGCCGAACAGCTGGTGCTGGCTGATGTGGGCGAAGTGGCTGGTGGCGAGCAGGGTGCGCAGGCGGTTGTCGAGCGGGCGCCGGTGACCGTTGGCGTCCATGAAGTCGTCGGCCTCGTAGATATTCACGAACTGCTGGAACAGCGTGCCGGGCAGGGCCTTGCCGTCGAGGAAGGAGGTCTGGCCGAGGTTCATCCCCGGCAGCGCGGCGATAGCCTGGAACGAGGGCAGCAGCAGGGGCAGGGCCAGCAGGCTGGCCCGGATGCGGGTGGTCATGGGCGTGTCCTTCTTGTTGTTGTTTTCCACGGGGCAGCGCGTCAGTCCGGCAGGTAGTCGGGCTGGCGCTCGGGGCTGGCGCGCTGGAAGGCTTCGAGCGCCAGGCAGCGCCCCTCCAGTTCGAGCAACGCCGGGTAGGGCGCCAGGTCACAGCCCATGCGCCGGGCGTTGGCCAGTTGCGGTACCAGGCAGCACTCGACGATGCCCGCTGCGGCGCCGGCGAAGAAGGCGCCGCGACGGTGTCGGTTCAGCAGGGTCTCCGCCGCCGCCAGGCCCTCGGCGACCCAGTGCGCGTACCAGCGCTGGCGGTCCTCGGCGTCTATGCCGAGGACCTGGGTCAGGTACTTGAGCACCCGCACGTTGTTCAGCGGATGGATGTCGCAGGCCACCAGCAGGGCCAGTTCCAGCGCCTGGGCGCGATGCAGTGGGTCGAGAGGGATCAGGCTCGGTTCGGGCTGCACGGCGTCGAGGTAGTCGATGATCGCCAGCGACTGGCTGAACCGGCGGCCGTCGGCGTCGACCAGGGTCGGCAGCGCGCCCATCGGGTTGCGCTGGCGGTCGGCCGGGCGCAGTTGCTCGCCCTGCCGCAGGTTGACCGGCACTACCTGGTAATCCAGGCCTTTCAGGGCCAATGCGATACGCACCCGATAGGACGTGGAGCTGTTGAAGAAGCTGTAGAGCTGCATGGAAAGTCCTGTTCAGAGAGTGGTGGGAGAAGGCCTGGCCCGGCGCCGGCCCAGGCGATGCACGGCCACGGCGGCGAGCAGCGCCGGGATCACCAGCAGGGCGAGGATGCCGCTGAAGCCCAGGCCCAGGCCGAGCAGGGCGCCGCCGCTAAGGGAGCCGACGATCGAGCCGATGCGGCCCAGGCCGAGGGCCCAGCTGACCCCGGTGGCGCGGCTGCGGGTCGGATAGAAATCGGCGGCCAGGGCGTTGGCGCCGACCTGCGAGCCGCTGATGCAGAAACCGACGCCGGCGACGCACAGCGCCAGCAGGGCGAAGCTGTGGTAGAGGCTGGCGATGCCGAGGATGAACAGGGCGCCGCCGACGTAGGCCAGGCTCAGCACCCGGTGCGCGTCGAAGCGATCCATGGCGCTGCCCAGGAGGAGTGCGCCGAGGGTGCCGCCGAGCTGGAACATGGCGCTGATCGTCGCCGCCTCGCCGAGACTGAAGCCGGTGCCGCCGATCAGCGTCGGCAGCCAGTTGGTCAGCAGGTAGATGATCAGCAGGCCCATGAAAAAGGTGGCCCAGAGCAGCAGGGTGCCGCCGCGCAGCTCGGCGCCGAGGATCTGCCGCAGGGGCGAGGTGCCGTCGGACTCGTCGGCGGGCAGTTCGAGGCGTCCGGCCCAGCCGTCGGGCAGGCGCCCCAGGCGTTCGAGGATGCGCCGCAGGCGCGCCGCGTCCGGTGCGCGGCGGGCGAGGAAGCGCACCGACTCCGGCAGGCATGCCCAGAGCAGCGGCAGGCTCGCCAGGGGCAGGCCGCCGCCGAGCAGCAGCACGCTTTCCCAGCCCAGCGCCGGGACCATCCGCGCGGCGAGCAGGCCGCCCAGCGCCGAGCCGAGGGTGAAGCCGCAGAACATCGCGGTGACCATCAGCGCGCGGTGCCGGCGCGGGCAGTATTCGGAGGTCAGGGTGATCGCGTTGGGCATCGCCCCGCCCAGGCCGAGGCCGGTGAAAAAGCGCAGCAGGGCCAGGGTTTCCACCGAACCGGCGTAGGCCGAGGCGAGGCTCCAGCCGCCGAAGAACAGCACCGAGAGCAGGAGCACGCTCTTGCGTCCGAAACGGTCGGCCAGCGGGCCGGCGGCGAAGGCGCCGAGGGCCAGGCCGGCCAGTGCGGCGCCGAGGATCGGGCTGAGTTGCGCCGGGCTCAGTTGCCAGTCGTGGGCCAGGGCCGGGGCGATGAAGCCGATGGCGGCGGTGTCGAATCCGTCCATGGCGACGATCAGGAAGCACAGCGACAGGACTCGCAACTGGAAGGCGGAAACCGCCTGCGCATCGATGAAGGCCTGGACGTCGATCTTGTTGTTCTTGTCGGGCGTAGGCATGAGCGTTCCTCGGCCGTCGCCGTGGCGACAGCCCGGATGAAGGGCAGGGTGGGCCCGCGCCGTGCGCGGGCGGTGGGTCAGACCACGCGGACGCTGAGTTCGCCGAGGCCGTCGATGGCGCCGAGCATCCGCTCGCCGCGCTCGACCGCGCCGACGCCTTCCGGGGTGCCGGTGAAGACCAGGTCGCCGGGGCGCAGCTCGAAGAAGCGCGACAGGTAGCTGACGGTTTCCGCCACCGACCAGATCAACTGGTCGATGTCGCTGCGCTGGCGATCCTCGCCGTCGACCTGGAGGCTGATGGCGGCGTGGCGCGGATGGCCGACCTGGCTGGCAGGGTAGAGCGGGCCGATCGGCGCCGAGCGGTCGAAGGCCTTGCCGATCTCCCAGGGCCGGCCCATCTCGCGCATGCGCATCTGCAGGTCGCGGCGGGTCATGTCCAGGCCCACCGCGTAGCCCCAGACGTGTTGCTCGGCCTGCTCCAGGGGGATGTCGCAGCCGCCCTTGCCGATCGCCGCCACCAGTTCGATTTCGTAGTGGTAGTTGCCGGTCTGGCTCGGGTAGGCCAGCTCCAGGGTGCTGCCGGCGGCGACCGGGACCACCGCGTCGGCCGGCTTGCAGAAGAAGAACGGCGGCTCGCGCTCGGGATCGAAGCCCATTTCCCGGGCGTGGGCGGCGTAGTTGCGGCCGACGCAGTAGACCCGCCGCACCGGGAAGGTCTGGTCGCTGCCATGGATGGTGAGGCTGACGGGCGCTTCGGGCGCGAAGAGATGGCTCATGGGACGGGTCCTTCAGTGGGCGAGGGGTTCGCGGGATTCGCGGAGGATGCCGAGCGCCTGCTGCACAGGGCGGTCGGAGAAACTGAACAGCACGCAGTCGGTGGCGCCGGCTTCCAGGCGCAGCTCGGCCCAGGAGGGCACGACGAACAGATCCTTGGCCTCGAAGGCGAAGCGCCGGCCGCCGATCTGCGCCACGCCGCTGCCTTCCACCACCGAATAGACGCTGGCGTCGGTGCTGCGCGCGGGCTGCCCGAGGAAGCCGGCCGGCAGCAGTTGCAGGCAGGTGGCGATGGTCGGCATGGCCCAGCCGCCGGTGGCCGGGTTGACGTAGCGCAGCTTGTGGCCTTCCCAGGGATCGGGCCGTTCGAGGCGCGCCAGGCGCTCGAGGGCTTCGCGGCTGCGCGCGTAGGGGTAGCTGAACAGCGGCGAGGTCGGCGTCGTCGGCTGGTGGCGCAGCGGCAGCATGTTGCTGCCGTAGCGGGCGAGGCTGTCGCCTTCGCCACGTCGCAACGGCTGCACCGGTTCGCCGTAGCTCTCGGCGAAGGTGGCGCCGAAGAAACGCAGCATCGGGATGTCCAGGCCGTCCAGCCAGACCACCGGCTCGCCGCCTTCCGCGGCGGGGCGGTTGCCGTGGTCGTGCCAGGTCCAGGACGGAGTGATGATGAAGTCGCCCGGCTCCATGCGGGTGCGTTCGCCGTCCACCGAGGTGTAGGCGCCGTAGCCCTCGACGACGAAGCGCAGGGCCGACTGGGTGTGCCGGTGGCTGGGAGCGATCTCGCCCGGCAGGATCAGTTGCAGGCCGGCGTAGAGGCTCGGGGTGATCGCCGACTGGCCGGGAAGGTCCGGGTTCTCCAGCACCAGCACGCGGCGCACCGCTTCCTCGGCGCTGATCAGGTCGCCTGCCTCGAGCAGGAACGGGCGCAGTTCGCGATAGCGCCACAGCGCCGCCTGGCAGCCGCCGGCGGGTTGCGCCGGGACCAGGCTGTGCAGGGCTTCCCAGAGCGGGGTGAGGTGCTGCTGGCGGATGCGTCGATAGAAGTCGGCGCGCTTCTCGGTGGAATTGTCGTTATGCATACCGATGAATCTCCGGCGGGAGGAGGCGGGGCCGCCTCGGTCTGGTAGTCATTATTCGAGGTGAAGGCATAACCGAATAATGATATTTAGACATCGACCTATACGTATTCGAGGATGGCTTGCGATGGACTGGACCCGCCGCCTGCGCCTGCAACACCTGCAACTGCTGGTCAGCCTGATGGAGACCGGCAACCTCAGCGGCACCGCCCGGGCCGCACACACCACCCAACCGGGCCTGTCGAAGTGGCTCAAGGAACTGGAGGAGGACGTCGGCGCGCCGCTGTTCGAGCGTCACGCCCGTGGCCTGCGCCCGACGCCCTATGGCATGACCCTGTTCAACCACGCCCAGCGCGTACTCACCGAGATGGAGCGGGCGCGGCAGAACCTCGAGGCGATGCGCAGCGGCAGCGGCAGCCGGGTGCTCCTCGGCACGTCGCCGGCCTCCGCGCCGAGCCTGGTGCCGCGCGCATTGCGGGCGTTCCTCGGACGCTACCCTGGGGCCCAGGTGGAACTGCTCGAAGGCACCATGAACGGCCTTCTCGAACGGCTGGAGAAACGCCAGCTCGATGTGGTGGTGGGGCGCCTGGACAACTATGCGCCGCGCGCCAGCCTGCGCTGCGAGGTGCTCTACAGCGAGGCGATCGTGGTGATGGCGCGCCCCGGTCACCCGCTGGCCCAGGCCGCCGCGCTGGACTGGGAAGACGTGCGGCGCTACGACTGGATCGTCTGGCCGCCCGGCTCGCCGATCCGCAGCAAGCTCGACATGGCCCTGACCCAGGGCGGCCGGCAGCCGCCGGCCTACCGCCTGGAGTCATCGTCGATGCTGGCCAACATCGAATTGTTGCGTGGCAGCGACATGCTGTCCATCGGCTCGGCGCGGGTGGTCGAGCACCTTGCCGGGCTCGGCCTGGTGGCCAGGCTGGCGCTGGAGATTCCCGGCGAGGGCGCGGTGGGCATGTGCTGGCGCGACGAACCGCACCGCGACCGTGCCAGCGAAGACCTGCTGGCCTGCCTGCGCGAAGGCGCGGCGGCCGAGTAGGGCGCCGGCCGGCGGGTGCTATTGCAAAAAGGCCGCGGCTTCTCGACAATGCGATTCATTATCATTCATGTGTCGCCCCGACTTTCCCATGTCCGCCCCGATCCTTCTCAGCGCCCACCATCGCGCCATGCATGCGCTGTACAGCGAGCACCATGGCTGGTTGCAGAACTGGCTGCGCGGCAAGCTGGGCTGCGCGGCGGACGCGGCGGACCTGGCCCAGGACACCTTCCTGCGCATCCTGCTCAAGCGCGAACTGCGCGAGATCGGCATGCCGCGCGCGTTCCTGCGGACCATCGCCCGCGGCCTGGTGATCGACCACTGGCGTCGCGAGGAACTGCAGCGCGCCTACCTCGAAAGCATCGCCCACCTGCCCGAGGCACAGGCGCCGTCGCCCGAGGCGCGGGAACTGGTGCTGGAACTGCTGGAGGAAATCTCGCGGATGCTCGACGGGCTCAAGCCGAAGGTCCGCACCGCCTTCCTCCTGGCCCAGTGCGAAGACCTCAGCCACCGGCAGATCGCCGAACGCATGGGGGTTTCCCAGCGTAGCGTCGAGCGCTACGTGGCCGAGGCGCTGTACCACTGCTACCTGCTGCGCTACGGCGAATGAGCGGAGCCGTGGACGGGACGCGCGGTAGGGTCGACGAAGCGGTGGTCAGGCAGGCCATCCACTGGCTGGTCCGCCTGCGCTCGCAGCCGGGCGACGATCGCCTGCAGCGCGCCTGCGCGGCCTGGCGCGCGGAGCACGGCGAGCACGAGCGGGCCTGGCAGCAGGTCAGCGCGCTCAACGAAGAACTGCACGGACGCTTCAAGGCGCTGCCCGGCGGGGTCGCCTACGGCACCCTGGACAGCAGCGCGCAGCGCCTGCAGCGGCGCCAGGCGCTGAAACTGCTGTCGCTGCTGGTGGCCGGCGGCGCCGTGGCCTGGGTCGGTCGCGACAGCCTGCCCTGGCAGCGCCTGAGCGCCGACTACAGCACCGCCACCGGCGAGCGACGCAGTATCGAGCTGGTCGACGGCACCCGCCTGCAACTGAACACCGACAGCGCGGTCGACGTGCGCTACGACGCCGGCCAGCGCCTGATCCTCCTCGCCCGCGGCGAGATCTTCCTCGCCAGCGGCGCCGATACGCAATCGCCCACGCACAGGCCGCTGCGGGTACGTACCGCGCAAGGGCTGTTCGAGGCCCTCGGCACCCGTTTCAACGTACGCCTGCAAGATGCCGCCACCTGTCTCAGCGTCAGCGAGGGTTCGGTGCGCATCGATGCCTTCGGCGCGCGTCCGCTGCAGGCTCCGGTGGCCGAGGCGGGGCAGAGCTATCGGATCGCCGCCGACGGCGTGCGGCGCCTCGAACGGCCGCAGATGGACGCCGTGGCCTGGGCCGATGGCCTGATCGTCACCCGCGACATGCGCCTGGCCGACTTCCTCGCCGAGGTCGGCCGCTACCGCAACGGCTACCTCGGCTGCGCCGCGGAGGTCGCCGACCTGCGCCTGTCCGGGGTCTACCGCCTGGACGACACCGACAAGCTGTTGCAGGTGCTCGCGCGGACCCTGCCGGTGCGCCTGCAGCGGCATACCCGCTGGTGGGTGAGGGTGGTCGCCGCCTGAGTCGCGCCGGCGGCCGCGTGGACGCTTGCTTTCGTCCGGAGCGAAACGCACTGAAAATTATTTTCATTATTTTTGTCGGCTTTCCGCGACTGGTCCGGCTTTACCGATTGAACACCCTTCAACGACTCCAACGGATCCCGTTCATGACCGCCACCGCCGTCGTCCTCCGCAATGCCCCGTCGTCCCTCGATTTCCCCCGCGCCTCGCGCCTGAGCCGTTCGGTGCGCGCGGCCCTGCTGTCGTTGGCCATGGCGGCCGGCGCGGCGCCGCTCTGCGCCTCGGCCGCCGAAGCGGCGGCGGAACAGGCGCGGCCCTATGCGATCCCCGCCGGACAGTTGGGCGACGTGCTCAACCGCTTCGCCCGCGAGGCCGGCATCACCCTCTCGGCCACTCCGGCGCAGACCGGTGGCTACAGCTCCCAGGGGTTGCGCGGCAGTTTCACCGTGCAGCAGGGCCTGGCCCGGCTGCTCGCCGACACCCCGCTGGAAGCGGAAGACCAGGGCGACGGCAGCTTCGTCTTGCGCGAGGCGCCGGCAAAGGACGGCGATGTGCTGAACATGCAGGCGGTGGAGGTCTTCGCCCTCGGCAACAACCTGGGCAGCACCGATGGCTACCTGGCCACCCATAGCCAGATCGCCACCAAGACCAGCAAGCCGCTGCTGGAAACCAGCCAGACCGTCTCGGTGATCACCCGCGAGCAGATCGACGACACCGCCTCCAAGACCGTACAGCAGGCGATGCGCTATACCCCCGGCATCTTCACCGGCCAGGTCGGCGCCTCCAACCGCTACGACTACGTGGTGATGCGCGGCTTCGCCGACAACAGCGTGGACAACATCTACCTCGACGGCCTCAAGGCCATGGGCGACAGCGGTACCTTCAGCTCGATGCAGGTCGACCCGTACTTCCTCGAACGCATCGATGTGCTCAAGGGGCCGTCCTCGGTGCTCTACGGCCGTAGCCTGCCGGGCGGCCTGGTGGCGCTGACCAGCAAGAAGCCGTTGTACGAGGACTACCGCCAGATCACCGGCAGCATCGGCAACATGGGCCAGAAGGAGATGGGCTTCGATTTCAGCGGGCCGCTCGACGAGGAGAAGCGCATCGCCTACCGCCTGATCGGTCTCGGCAAGGGCTCGGACACCCAGTTCGATCACGTCAAGGAGGAGCGCTACGCCATCGCCCCGACCCTGGCCATCGACTTCAGCGACGACACCACCCTGACCCTGCAAGGCTACCTGCAACACGATCCCAACGGGGGCTACCACGGCGGCGTACCGGCCGACGGCACCCTGTCGCACCACAACGGCCGGCACATCTCCCGCGAGTTCTTCGATGGCGAGCCGAGCAAGGACGACTTCGACCGCACCCAGCGGATGTTCGGCTACCAGCTGGAGCACCGCATCGACGACGTCTGGTCGGCGCGGCAGAACTTCCGCTACCTGGACTCCGACGTCGACCTGTCGCAGGTCTACGCCTACGGCTGGAGCGCCAGCGAGCCGAACAAGCTGAACCGCTACTTCAGCGGCGCCCGCGAGCACCTGCAGGCGTATATCGTCGACAACATGCTGCAGGCCGAATTCGCCACCGGCGCGGCGCGCCACACCCTGCTCACCGGCCTCGACTACCAGCGCCGGCGCACCGTGGTCGACTGGCGTTCCGGCTCGGCCTCGGCGCTGGACGCGTTCAACCCGGTCTACGGCGACGACGCCATCAGCTATTTCCCGGACGACAACCACACCCGCCGCCTGGAGCAGACCGGCGTCTACCTCCAGGACCTGATCGACATCGACCAGTGGCGCTTCTCGCTCGGCCTGCGCCAGGACTGGGTCAGCGTCACCGACAAGAACCGCAGCACCGGCAGCAAGGCCGACGACGACTGGGAGAAATTCACCGGGCGGATCGGCGCGCTGTACCTGTTCGACAACGGCCTGGCGCCCTACGTCAGCTACTCCGAGTCGTTCAACCCGAACGCCTATTCCGACGCCTCCGGCACGCCCCTGGCGCCCACCGAGGGCAAGCAGTGGGAACTCGGCCTGAAGTTCCAGGCGCCGGGCAGCAACAGCTTCTACACCGCCTCGCTGTTCCATATCACCCAGGAAAACGTCGCCTCCAAGGAACCCCAGGACAACTTCTACACCTCGGTCGGCGAAGTGCGCTCCCAGGGGCTCGAACTGGAGGCCCATACCCAGCTCAGCGACAACCTGAAACTGCTCGGCAGCTACACCTACACCGACATCACCTACACCAAGTCGCTGGACGGCAACCAGGGCCATACGCCGAACCAGGCGCCCAAGCACATGGCTTCGCTGTGGGCCGACTATGCCTTCGACGCCGGCCCGCTCAGCGGTCTGAGCATCGGCGGCGGCGCTCGCTACGTCGGCGAGACCTGGGCGGACAAGGAAAACACCTTGCGGGTGCCGGACTACACCCTGGTCGACGCGCGGATCGGTTACGACCTCGGCAAGCTCGGCCTGAAAGGCCTGGACGTCAGCCTCAATGCCAACAACCTGCTGGACAAGGACTACGTGGCGTCCTGCTACAGCCTGGACTTCTGCTACTTCGGCGAGAAGCGCAACGTCACCGCGACGGTGAACTACCAGTTCTGACCGTCCACCCGGGCCCCGGCGCCAGCGCCGCGGTACCGGCCAAGCAGCCCGGCGCGCGACGTACGCGCCGGGCATTCGCCGGCGTCGCCGGCCGTACCCTGGTTACCTGGAGCCCCCATGCGCCCCGTCCTGGTCCTGCTGCACCGCTATGTCGGTCTGGCTACCGCGCTGTTCCTTTTCCTCGCCGGTCTCACCGGCAGCCTGCTGGCCTTCCATCATGAAATCGACGAATGGCTGAACCCCGGCTTCTACGCCGTGGGCGAGGGCGGCGAGCGCCTTTCCCCGGGCAGCCTGGTGCAACGCGTCGAGTCACGCTATCCGCGACAACTGGTGTGGTACATGGAGTATCCCGAGGCGGGCGGGCATCCGGCGTTGCTCGCCACCGTGCCGCGCGAGGCCGGCGCCAAGGTCGAGCACGACGTGTTCTACCTCGACCCGGTCAGCGGCGAGGAAGTCGGCAAGCGCCTCTGGGCGGCCTGTTGCTTCCAGCCGGCGAACCTGGTTCCCTGGGTCCTGGAGTTCCACCACAACCTGACCCTGCCGGGGAACTGGGGCCTGTACCTGATGGGCGGGGTGGCGATGTTCTGGTTCCTCGACTGCTTCGTCGGCGCCTGGCTGACCCTGCCGCGCGGCCGGCCGTTCTGGAGCAAGTGGGCGACCGCCTGGAAGATCAAGCGCGGCAACGCCTACCGCTTCAACTTCGACCTGCATCGCGCCGGCGGCCTCTGGCTCTGGCTGCTGCTGGCGCCGGTGGCGCTGAGCAGCGTCGCCCTGAACCTGCCTAGCCAGGTGTTCAAGCCGCTGGTATCGCTGTTCTCGCCGATCGAACCGAGCGTCTACGAGGCGCGCGGGCGGCTGCCCAGGGAGCAACTGGGGGAGACCCGCCTGGACTACGACCGCACCTTCCAGTTGGCCAGCGTCGAAGCGGCGCGGCTGGGCATCGCCGAGCCGATCGGCGAGCTGTACTACAGCTTCGAATACAACTTCTTCGGCGCCGGCTTCGGCGACCACGACGACCCCATGGGCAAGTCCTGGCTGTTCTTCCACGGCAGCGACGGCCGCCTGCTAGGCCAGGAAGTCGCCGGGCAGGGCAGTTGGGGAGAGCGTTTCTACCGCTTGCAGTACCCGATCCACGGCGGGCGCATCGCCGGCCTGCCGGGACGCATCGCCATCGCCGCCCTCGGCCTGGCCATCGCCGGGCTGTCGCTGACCGGTGTCTACATCTGGTGGCGCAAGCGCCGGGCGCGCCACTGGAACGGCCGCTAGACGGCTGTTAGTCTGGCTGCCTCCCACACCACCAGAGGATGGACGAATGAACGCAAGGATCGCCGCATTGGGACTGCTCCTGCCCCTGGCCGCCGGCAGCGCCGTGGCCGCGGAGGAGGGCAGCTCGGTCAAGGATGCGGCCAAGGCCGCGGTGTCCTCGGCCATCGAGACCGGCAAGAACCTCCTCGGCGGGGTCAGCGAGGGCATCACCAGCGGCCGCCAGTCGGCCCAGGGCGCCGATGGCGCCAAGGTGGTCTCCGACAACGCCGGCTTCGCCGAGATCGGCCAGGTCGAAGTGCTCAAGA
Organism: Pseudomonas sp. HMSC076A11; assembly: GCF_001810205.1. Classification (NCBI taxonomy): domain Bacteria; kingdom Pseudomonadati; phylum Pseudomonadota; class Gammaproteobacteria; order Pseudomonadales; family Pseudomonadaceae; genus Pseudomonas; species Pseudomonas sp. HMSC076A11. The sequence goes on from NZ_KV800311.1 coordinate 257,384, forward strand.
CCGAGCCGCGCGACCAGCAACTGGCCGTCACCCTCGGCTTCAAGAACGACAGCGACGCCACCGTGCGCCTGATCAACCTGACCCAGACCGGCGCGCTGCTGGTGATCGACAACGACGGCTACTCCAACGCCCTGGTCGCCCTCGCCAACCCCGACGACGTCACCGTCCCGGCCAAGGCCGGCATCCGCCAGACCTTCGTCTTCGAAGGCGGCGCGGAAGGGATCAAGGCGGTGCGCCTGTGGGGCAAGGACCTGCCGGTGAAGTGAATTCGAGTCTGCGTCAAAGCAGCCCCGCCTTGGCGGGGCTTCTTTCTGCCGGGCCACGAGCGCAAATAATCAGCTCACCAGAACCCGGCCGAGCGCTGCCTGGAGACCGATAGGTCCTTCCCATTACGAAAATGACGACATCGCATCGATCCTGAAACGTCCGTACAGCCAGGACGACGCAATGAAGGCAAAGTGCCATTCCCTCCTGTCCCTGTTTGGATTAGCATTCCTACTTTTGGACTAATCCCCCCTCAACACGCCCATGTCGTTTAGCTATGCGGTGGATATTGAAGGGAACTCGCAGGACATCGGATGTTGCGTTCTAGCTATCGTGCGGTTGTCGCTGGCTTGGTTTTAATGAAGTCCCAGGGCAAACTTATCACCAAGTCTATACAGATGGGCGGTACGTGTATGACCCTCGGCTGTCATCTCAGCCAATACCTAAAGGCGACTGGGAACAGCATATAAAAGGCATGAATCCTGATGGGGTCACTATTTCTGATAAGTTGCAGGGGTTGCGATGAATACTCCTGAAATCAAAAGAGAAAGTAGCTCCTTGCTTGAGTTAATCGAGGCTCTCGGTGAAACTGAATGGCGAAAATGTGTAAATAGCCAATTTGTCAATAAAGAGCGTGGGGAGTGGGTGATTAAAGATCAGTCCTCACATCCTCCTAGGGTTTGGTTTAGATTCATACAGGAAGATCCCGCCATAATTTCGCGCCTGCGAGTGGCTATAGAAAGCTATCAGGGGAGAGTTAAGTGGGTTCTTGATGAGCATAAGAGGGTTGATCTTCCTGGAAAAAATTGGGGCATAGTGCCGAGCCGCTTATTAGAAGTCTGGGATCTTGCTCGTGCGTTAGATTTAGCCCCTAATCAATATATGGCTAAATACGAGCCGGAATTCGGGCCGATTGCCTATGAAGATATCATTGATCTGACAGAGCACATCCGCCGAGCCTTTCCTGAAGTTATAAGCAAAAACCCCAGCTTATGAGTTGGGGTTTCCTTTGCGAGCATAAAGAGGACAGATTTATTTTCCCTACTCGACCACATAAAGGGGACAGATTTATTTTCCCTACTCTAACTCTCTGAGCAGGGAGGCTCCAGTGCAGACGCCGTAAGGAGGCTCCGCGAGGCCTGGGCAGAGGCGAGTGGTTTTACTGAACTATCCGCTTCACGTGGTTCAGTGTGGTAAGATCGGCAGTGGTATACAGTGGGAATGAGAAATATAAACACTAGTCAAAATTAGAGTAGGAAAAATAAATCTGTCCCCTTTTCTCATCCCCTTTTCTCAGAGAGCAAGGCTATCCCAATGGAATTCCGGTTGAGGTCATGAATTTTCCAGGTGCTAAGTAGTGAAAGAAATAGAGATATTGTCAGCTCTAGAAGGGCTTGGCTGGAGATGCGACAAAGATGAGGCTGGGGATTGTTTTTGCCTAATGGACATTGGTGAAGTCCATATTCAGATTATTCCGACTATAGGGAGGCGCTCTGATCATTTTAGGGTTTCATTAATGTCATCTGTTTCTACGAAGAATTTTACGGCGGCAGTTGCATTCGTTTTGGGTGAGGTCAGTAATTATGTGCCGATTATTGTGAGTAATGACGTGCCGGAGAAAATAGTCGATTTCTCACTGGATGATGTCGTTAGACTTTCTCAAAGTGCTATATCTTGGGCTTCTGCTCAAGATATAGAAAAAGGCTTGGCAGCTTATAGAGCTTTGCCAACAAATTCGAAGGGTGCTATGCCGTTGCGGCACTTGGCAGCTTTGGCGATAGCTGGAGACGTTAGCTGTCTTGCAAATTATCAATTCAGCTTCGAGCAGGGTGACAGATTAGGGTTTGTTCCGTATATCACCCAAGACATGATAGAGCGCGCTCTCTTGATTGCGCGAAATGTGCGTTGACGCTAATTACCCAAAGCGAATAAAGGGGACCGAATAAAGGGGACAGATTTATTTTCCCTACTCTAATTCTCTGAGCAGAGAGGCTCCAGTGCAGACACCGTGAGGAGGCTCCGCGATGCCCTAGGTAAGGGCGATTGGTTTAGCGAGTTATTCGCTTTGAGTGGTTTGGCGTGGGCGGTTGCTGAAATTATAGTAGTAAAAATAAATCTGTCCCCTTTTTCCTGTCCAGAGATGCTTCTATTTCAGAGGCGGGTATAGTGGGGTGTTGTATATGAAAGGTAAGCCGGTATGTAGAGCTATTCACAATAGATCCTCCCAGTGTCCTTGAGGTTGCCACTTTCCACCTTCATTTATTCCAACCTCTCCGTCTGGTGTTATTCCTGTCCAGGACTTTCCATTGCTCATCCCGCATGGGCTCCCGACTTTATTCCATGAAGTGTGTCTTTGTCCCAGCCATAGTCATTCTTGGCTTTATCGATATCTTTCGTTCCAGGTGGACAGTCTTTTGGTTTTTTTTCATTTTGGGCGGAGCTTTCATTTGCAGAACAGGTTTTAGTAAGCAAGCACCATAGACTGATTCCTGTTGCATTGATTGATCCTGATGTGGCTGACCCGCCGGTTACATCAGCACATGCTTGTGGTCCATATCTCAGGCAGTAAGCATCGACTGTCGTACCTGCCAATCCATTAGGATCAATAAGATTTACTGGATTCCCATACGCATAACTAAATGTGTTCAGTCCTCCTGCCAACCCAATCGGATCACTCTCCACATACCGCCCAGTCTCCGGATCATAGTCGCGGAAGTAGTTGTAGGAATAAAGGGGACAGATTTATTTTCCCTGCTCTAATGCTCTGAAAAGGAGGTTCTAGACGCCGTAGGGGGACTCCGCGATGCCTCGGTAAGGGCGATTGGTTTAGCGAGTTATTCGCTTTGAATGGTTTAGCGTGAGCGGTTGCTGAGATTATGGTAGTAAAAATAAATCTGTCCCCTTTTCCCACGTTAACTGGCTCCTCGCTCAAATAAGTGAAGGATTTCACCCTCATCGAGCAGCTTGGCAAGTTCGGCAGGCGAGACTCCATCATCATTTAGTGATTCGGGGTCTGCACCCTGATTTAGAAGGTATTCGACAGCTGCGCTATGCCCCTGCTCGACTGCATCGTGCAGGGCTGTATATCCATGTTCTCCTTTGCAGTTGATGTCAGCTCCATGACCCAATATCAGCTGAATTTCATCAATGTCACCGCGCGTTGCGGCAATGTGGATTGGTCTATCCCCGAATAAACTAAGGCTGTTAACATCTGCGCACTCCAGCCCGCTGAACTCGGGAAGAGTCGAATACTCTGCGAGCAGTAGAGAAACTTTCTCTTGATTAGTTGCATTGCTCACCGCAAACCCTCCGCAGGAAGTCCTTCAGATTTTCAATGGCCTGCCTAGTGTTATTAATCTCTGTAACGTGGCCTGCATCATTATCGTTAAACCATTTCTTGCTGAAGTTCTCACGCAAGGCCAAACACTGCTGAAGCCTCTCTAAGTTAGCCTTAGCGTCTTTGCATTGGTCCCCTGTCGGCGGTATGGGAGTCTTGCAAATCCGGCTGTATTCCTTCCGCTCCCTAGCCTTTTCTGCCGCAGTTCCTGGGCTAGTGCCAGCTGATGCACTGCCACCCTCACTAGCCTCGTCGTGATAGGCATCCCAAGCAGCATTTGCTCCCCAGACGCCCAACCCAAGACCAATAAGCCCCCCAACCACTGCACCAGGAGGCCCACCGACAACAAAACCAGCTCCTGCGCCTGCAGTAGCTGTAGGACTCAGTCCGTTAGGGTCAACCAGCCCTACCGGATTGGACCCAACATAGGCGTAAGTATTCAGCCCGCCATCTAGACCAATCGGATCACTCTCCACATACCGCCCAGTCT
>NZ_KV800312.1:0-7972 GCF_001810205.1 Pseudomonas sp. HMSC076A11
TCTCCGGCACCTCCGGCTCCGACGACTGGCGCTCGCCGGTGGCAGGGTGAGTTGACAGGCACACCGGTCGTACACCTGTGCGGCCGGTTCTCCGTCGAGCCGAAAATGTCCGCGACTTCGCGAAATCGACACAGAGCCAAAGACTTTCGGCGCCGGCTGAGCAAGAGTAACGTGGCTTGCTCCTCCAATGGATTGGAAAGGAACTGCCCACCCGGAACAGGGAACGATCCATGCGTCAAAGAGACCTGAAATTCACCTTCGTCGTTGGCGAAGGGAACCTTGCGTTCGATGTCGTCGAGTTCGAACTGGAAGAAGCGCTCTGCGAGCCTTTCCGCCTGAGCCTGAAGCTGGCCAGCGACAAGAACGCCATCGATTTCAAGCAGGTACTCGACCAGCCGGGCACCTTCACCCTCTGGCAGGACGGCCGTCCGGCCCGCTACGTCCATGGCATCGTCAGCCACTTCACCCAAGGCAGCTCGGGTTTTCGCCGGACCCGCTACGAACTGCTGCTGGAACCACAGTTGGCGCGCCTGGAGCTGTGCTGCAACTGGCGGATCTTCCAGGAGAAGAGTGTTCCGGAGATTCTCCAGGCGCTGCTCAAGGAACACCGGGTGCTCGACTACGAACAGCGCATCTACCATGAGCACCTGCCGCGCGAATACTGCGTGCAGGCCGGCGACAGCGATCACTACCTGCACGACCGGCTGGCCTTCGAGGAAGGCCTGGTCTACTACTTCCGCTTCGACGAACACCGCCACACCCTGGTCTGCAGCGACCGGCTCTACGTCCAGGAGCGTATCGCCGGCGGCCCGGTGCTGTTCAGCGCCCAGCCGGAGGGCGACAACCCGCAGCCGGTGCTTCATTCTTTCCGCTACAGCGAAAATGTTCGTACGGCTCGACAGACCCAGCGGGACTACAGCTTCAAGCGCCCGACCTACGACCAGGAGCATCATCTCGCTGGCGAGGCGCTCGAGCATCAGGACTCGTCCTACGAGCGCTACGACTACCCCGGTCGCTACAAGCGGAGCGGCGCGGGCCGGCCTTTCAGCGAAAGCCGCCTCAGAGGACATCGGCGCGATGCACGGGTGGCATCGGTCAGCGGCGACGACCCGCGGCTGATCCCGGGCCACGCCTTTGCCCTGGAAGGTCATCCGCGTGCCGACTTCAACGCCTGGTGGCGGCCGGTGCGGGTGGTCCATCGCGGCACCCAGTATGCCGGCCAAGAGGAAGAGTCCGCCGACGCCCCTCTGGGGGTGAGCTACGACCTGCGCGCCGAACTGGTACCCGAGGACGTCGAATGGCGTCCCGCACCGCTGCCTCGGCCGCGTATCGATGGTCCGCAGATCGCGACGGTAGTCGGCCCGGCAGGGGAAGAGATCCATTGCGACGAGTGGGGACGGGTGAAAGTCCAGTTCCCCTGGGATCGCGAGGGACGTCACGATGAATTCAGTACCTGCTGGATACGGGTCGCGCAGAACTGGGCAGGTGCCGACTGGGGGCACATGGCGATCCCGCGGATTGGCCAGGAGGTGATCGTCGATTACCTGGACGGCGACTGCGACCAGCCGATCGTCACCGGGCGCACCTACCGGGCGACCAACCGACCGCCCTACGCGCTGCCCGACCACAAGATCCTCAGCACCATCAAGAGCAAGGAGTACAAGGGCAGCCGGGCCAACGAGCTGCGCATCGACGACACCACGGCGCAGATCAGTGCGGCGCTGATGAGCGACCACGGTGCCAGCGCGCTGCACCTGGGCTACCTGACCCATCCTCGGCCCGAAGGCGGCAAGCCGCGCGGCGAGGGCTTCGAACTGCGCACCGACGAACATGGCGCGGTGCGTGCGGCCAAGGGGCTGCTGCTGAGCACCGAGGAGCAGCTCAGGGCCGGCGCCGGCCATCTCGACCGAGGCGTCGTGGTGCAGGTGCTGGAGGCGGCGCTGAAGCTGGCCCGCGAGCTGGGCGACTACGCCGGGGAGCACCAGGGCGTGGGGCACGACGCGGCGCCGCAGCAAACCCTCCAGGAAGCCGTGCGCGACCTCGGCCACGGCGCCAACGACGAGTCCGGCAAGAGCAACGGAGGCAAGCCGGCGATCGCCTTGAGCGGTCCGGCAGGGATCGCCGCGGCGACGCCGGCGAGCCTGACCCTGGCCGCCGGCGAGCACGTCGACAGCGTGGCCCGGCAGAACCAGCAGGTGACCGCCGGGCAGAAGGTGGTGATCAACGCCGGCAGCGACATCGGCCTGTTCGCCCAGGGCGGCGAGCTGCGCCAGATCACCCACCAGGGGCCGATGCTGCTGCAGGCGCAGAAGAACGACATCCGCCTGGAAGCCGAGCAGAGCGTGGAGGTCAGCGCCAGCCAGCAGCACGTGCTGGTCACCGCGAAGGAGCACATCACCCTGATGTGCGGCGGCGCCTACCTGACCCTCAAGGGCGGCAACATCGAGCTGGGCATGCCCGGCAACTTCGTGGTCAAGGCGGCGAAGCACAGTCATGTCGGTCCCGCTCATGCATCGACCAGCTTCAACGCCTGGGATTCGACACCGTTCGATGACCGGTATGTCCTGCGCGACGAAGCCACGCTGGAGCCGTTACCCAATATCGCCGTTGAAGTGATACGAGGCGATGGTGGTGTGGTGAAACTGATGACCGACAGCCAGGGCCGTTTACCCAAGCAACAACACCTGGCCATGGACCCGGTGCAGATACGCATCCTGGGCAAGAGCAGTCACAACAGCGACACGGAGTCCAACACATGAGCAGCGAACCGCTCGAGCCGAATCAGGATGTGATCATCCCTCGCTCTCGCGACGGTCTGGGACGGCCTGTCTACAAGGCGCAGTTGACCCGTACCGACAACCAGAGCGAAAAGGTGGCACTGATTCGGCAGACCGCTCCCCTGCCGGTGATCTTCATTCCGGGGATCATGGGAACCAACCTGCGCAACAAGGCAGATAAAAGCGAGGTCTGGAGGCCGCCGAATGGTCTGTGGCCCATGGATGACCTGTTTGCCTCCATCGGTGCGTTGTGGACTTGGGCCTGGAGGGGTCCAAAGGCCCGTCAGGAGCTCCTGAAGGCTGAGCAAGTAGAAGTCGATGACCAGGGTACGATCGATGTCGGTCAATCTGGTTTGTCCGAAGAAGCTGCCCGCCTGCGCGGCTGGGGCAAGGTCATGCGCAGTGCGTATAACCCGGTCATGGGATTAATGGAGAGGCGACTGGATAACATCGTCAGCCGGCGGGAACTCCAGGCATGGTGGAATGACGAAGCCCTCTCTCCTCCTGGAGATCAGGGTGAGGAGCAGGGAAAGGTTGGGCCGATCGATGAAGACGAATTGCTCAGGGCCAGCCGATACCAGTTCGATGTCTGGTGCGCCGGCTATAACTGGCTACAGTCCAACCGGCAGTCGGCGCTGGATGTACGCGACTATATCGAGAATACCGTGTTGCCTTTCTACCAAAAGGAGTGCGGTCTCGATCCCGAGCAGGTGAGACGTATGAAGGTCATTCTGGTCACCCATTCGATGGGAGGGCTGGTGGCTCGCGCCCTGACGCAGTTGCACGGCTATGAGCGCGTATTGGGGGTGGTGCATGGCGTACAACCTGCGACAGGTTCCTCGACCATCTACCATCATATGCGCTGTGGCTATGAAGGTATCGCACAGGTCGTGCTGGGGCGAAATGCCGGTGAAGTGACAGCCATTGTCGCCAATTCGGCCGGCGCGCTGGAATTGGCCCCTAGCGCGGAATACCGGGAAGGGCGTCCCTGGCTGTTTCTATGCGACGCGCAGGGGCAGGTGCTCAAGGATATCGATGGAAAGCCTCGGGCTTATCCGCAGAATCAGGACCCTTATGAAGAGATATACAAGAACACTACGTGGTATGGATTGGTGCCTGAGCAAAATTCACAATATCTGGACATGTCAGACAAAAAAGAAGGTTTAAGAGTTGGCCCCCGTGATAACTTTGAAGACTTGATAGATAGCATTGCTAATTTTCATGGTGAATTGTCAGCAGCAGGATATCACTCAGAGACCTATGCCCATTACGGAGCTGACGATAGCCGCCATAGTTGGCGCGACCTGATCTGGAAGGGTGACCCTACCCCTCTGGAGACCCCCGGTGCCACACTCAACGACGATGAGAACGGCACTTACAACAGTTGGTTCCGCCGGGGCTTGCCCACCATAGTGCAGGGTCCGCTGGAGACGGGAAATCCTCTGGACGCTTCCGGTAGCGGAGGTGACGAAACGGTACCGACCGACTCCGGCCAGGCGCCTGCCCTGGCGGGCGTCAAGGCCAGCTTTCGGCATGGCAGCAAGGGCAAGGGACAGGCCAATACCAAACGGGGCTATGAGCACCAGGAGAGTTACAACGATGCTCGTGCTCAATGGGCAGCGCTATATGGGGTGATCAAAATCACCCAGTTGGCGGATTGGCATCCTAATGACAAAGGAGGGACATGATGCATCCCCGTCGGTTGCTTGCTGTACTTGGAGTGGTGGTCTTGACCAGCATGACCAGTTGCACTTCGTTTTCTTCTTCTCGGAGCTCTTCCATGGACAAGACCGGATGGATTACTCATTGCTTTGGTCGCTTTCTGATTGATCTGCCACCTGACGCGGTAATCAATGCCGGATACTACCTATGGGGAGACAGAATTGAGTACTTAGATGATAAACCTACCGAACTGGCAGCCAGGGTTGATCGTCTTGAACAAGAGTGGAGGACTCAGAGACATAAATCCAAAGGTAACATGTTTCTTCGTAAAATTGACTTTGGCAATGAATCAGTAGGTTTATTGTCTTGGTCTTCAGAGGTTGCCTCTAAAACCTATTTATTGGATACCTATGTTACATCTAAGCCTACGTGGCATGCCTATCGTTGGAAAGGGAAAGTTTCGGTAGACAGAGAGCAACATGCTGTGGAGATATCTAGGGCTTTAGCTCGAAATCTACGTTCTCGCGCGCCAAAAGAAATCCCCAGCGAGCCGGGCTTTTGCATCGACCACGCTTATATTGCAGGGGATAGTTTTCAAGTGGAGAGGTTTGGAGTGGGAGTCACTTTCCCTGAGCACCCCGGCGCGCGCTTTGAATTCCGCTCCTCCACGGGAGCTGAGCTAAACAGCCTTCTTGAGCGAGTCGACGGCTTCGTGCAAAACATGCTCTCCACGTTTGCAGGTATGGAAACATTAAGAAAAGGAAAGCATCCTGTCGGGAGCCTTCCCGGAGAGGAGTATCTGGTTGCGGGAAGCGATAAGGGGCAGCGCGGCTATACCTTCATGTGGGAGGTTCAAGGCAAGGAGGAATCGCTAACCGAGCCCAATCTTACTGCGGGACTGGCGGTACTGGAACGCAGCAATGAAAACGGTAAACCACCGCCCCCTGCCTTCAAATCGGATAAAGAAGCATTGGAACTGTGGGACACCATTGTCGATTCGATTCGCGTGCGCCCGACGTCTTCATCGCCACGTGGCGGAAATGCCGGTCCTTCCCCTGCTCCGAAACCCGCTACGCCTGGCGGCCAAACGCTCGGTGATCACTATGTCTATGAGGAATTCCTCTCCAGCCTGAAGCCAAAAGACAGCTGGCTGGACGACCTATAGGAGCAACCCGCGATGGACATCATTCGCCTTGGCGACACCACCAGCCATGGAGGCACGGTGATTGAGGCGTTCGCCCAGACCGACCTCAACGGCAAGCCGATGGCCGGTGTAGGCCACCAAGTGGTTTGCCCCTTGTGCAAGGGAACCTTCCCCATTACCGAAGGTAGCGCCCTGCTGGATGTGAATGGGGTCCCGGTCGCGCTACATGGGATGAAAACAGCTTGTGGTGCCAGCCTGATTGCCAGTGGCCCGTTGGGCGCTGCCGAAAACTGAAAAAGGGGGACGTTCGATATGCCGAACGACTTCGGCGACCTCCTTCGTGCCTCTCCTGTAGAACGCTCAGGAAAACTCCGCCGGCTTCTTGTCCAGCATGACCTGCCCAGAGCCTTGGCACCTTGGCCAGTCTGCCGTTGTGCACTCCAGCAAGCGCTGGCGGCATTCTCTTTGCTCGTTGAGCGTCTCCATTGCCGCCAGGATCTACTGGCGCTCAGATAGCCGGTTGCTCTCGCGCACGTCGCTGCTTGTAGTCGCCAATGCAAGCAGGCGTTCCGCAAAGACCCATGGCTGATCCCGGGCGACAGGGTTCAAGGCCTTGCTGCACCGGGCTTGTGCCCACTGAGGTAGGGGTCGCTGAAAACTCCCAGCGGCTAGAGCACGTCGGCTATCCGACCAATGTCGTACACCGCCGGGCGTCCCGGGGGTAGCCGGCGCCAGTTCTATGGATACAGTGGAAGCAGCTCTGGAAAGCCTGTAGTAGACCGATTGGTCAACTACAAAAAATTACTTTGTATACAAAAAATCGATTGAATCGAGCACACAACGGGGATATAAAACACCCCACCGCATCGCCCTGAAGCCTGGGGTGGATGTTCGGCCAGAAATACCCGGCCGCCGGAACCTGCCTTTTCCGGTGTCCGCCTGCGACTGACAACAATAAAAACGCCTGAGGTGTTGCATGTCCGTGGTAACTGATCGCCGCATCCCCGACTCGCCCGTAGACCAGCGCCTGCCGCTGACGCAGCTGCTGCTGGTGGGCTTCCAGCATGTGCTGCTGATGTACGGTGGCGCCGTCGCCGTGCCTCTGATCGTCGGCCAGGCGGCCGGCCTCTCGCGCGAGGAAATCGCCTTCCTGATCAACGCCGACCTGCTGGTCGCCGGCATCGCCACCCTGGTCCAGTCGCTGGGCATCGGCCCGATGGGCATCCGCATGCCGGTGATGATGGGCGCCAGCTTCGCCGCCGTCGGCAGCATGGTGGCGATGGCCGGGATGCCCGGCGTGGGCATCACCGGGATCTTCGGCGCGACCATCGCCGCCGGTTTCTTCGGCATGCTCATCGCCCCCTTCATGTCGCGCATCGTGCGTTTCTTCCCACCGCTGGTGACCGGCACGGTGATCACCTCGATCGGCATGTGCCTGTTCCCGGTGGCGATCAACTGGGCCGGCGGCGGCAAGGGCGCGGAAAACTTCGGCTCCCTGCACTTCCTGTTCCTCTCCAGCCTGGTGCTCTGCACCATCCTCCTGATCAACCGCTTCATGCGCGGTTTCTGGGTCAACATCTCGGTGCTGATGGGCATGGGCCTGGGCTACGCGATCGCCGGCGGCATGGGCATGGTCGACCTCGGCGGTCTGGCCGAGCGCCCCTGGTTCGACATCGTCACCCCGCTGCACTTCGGCGCGCCGACCTTCGACCTGGCGCCGATCCTGTCGATGTGCCTGGTGGTAGTGATCATCTTCGTCGAGTCCACCGGCATGTTCCTCGCCCTGGGCAAGATCACCGGCCGCGAGATCACCCCGACCGAACTGCGCCGCGGCCTGCTCTGCGACGCCGGCGCCTCGTTCTTCGCCGGTTTCCTGAACACCTTCACCCATTCCTCGTTCGCCCAGAACATCGGCCTGGTGCAGATGACCGGGGTGCGCAGCCGCTACGTCACGGTGGCCGCCGCCGGTTTCCTGATCCTCCTCAGCATGCTGCCCAAGGCCGCCTTCCTGGTCGCCTCGATCCCGCCGGCGGTACTCGGCGGCGCCGGCATCGCCATGTTCGGCATGGTCGCCGCCAGCGGCATCCAGATCCTCCACGAGGCCAACATCACCGACCGCCGCAACCAGTTGCTGGTGGCGGTAAGCATCGGCATGGGCATGGTGCCGGTGGTGCGCCCGGACTTCTTCGCCCGCCTGCCGGTCTGGATGGAGCCGATCACCCATAGCGGCATCGCCATGACCGCGATCTGGGCGGTGGTGCTGAACCTGCTGTTCAACATCCTCAGCCGCAACGACCGCAGCCACTTGTGCGGCAGCCACGCGCCGGCGCCCAAGCACTCCTGACTCCCTGGCGGACCGGCGACACTCCCGGTCCGCCCTTCCCTCGGG
>NZ_KV800312.1:8072-40770 GCF_001810205.1 Pseudomonas sp. HMSC076A11
GCCCTTCCCTCGGGCCGGACTTCGTCCGGCTTCTTTTTTTCCGCTCGCGGTCCGCACCACTCAGTCCCGCCGAAGGAAAGGCCCCGCCTTGCGCTCCAGCAGATGCAGCAATTCCGCCTGCATGTAGGCGTAGTCGTCCGGGATATCCAGGCAGACCAGGCGCTTGCCTTTCATCGCCGCGGCGTGCCGGCGCAGCAGCGCCTGCCGGTGGCGGCGCTCCATGACGACGACCAGCGTCGCCCACTCCAGTTGCTCCCGCTCCAGGGGCGTCTCGGCGTCCGCCGCCAGCCCGGCGGAATCGGTCTCGACGCCCGGCCAGTCGGCGAACAGCCGTTCGGCGCTGGGACTACGCAGGCGGTTGCGGCTGCAGATGAACAGGACCCGGTGCATGGGAGGCTTTCCTTTGCTGGCGCGGCAGGCAGCATGACTTCTTCGCCGCGTTTCGGCGTTGCGCCGCGTCGCTTTTCCCGGGACGGGGCAGCGAGCGGTGCGTGCCGGAACACGGTCACCCGGGTGGCATGGGGGAGGAAGCGGCGGATGGCGCCGTTGGTGCCATCGTCCCAGGAGGATACCGTCAGCCGCCGGTCATGCTCATGAAACGCAGCACCTGGACCTGCTCCTGGGCGTCGAAGTGATGCCGCTCCGGCTTCAGGTTCAGCGCCGCCACCAGTGCCGCGCTCAGGCGCTCGCGGTCGCCGGGATGGCTGCGCAGCAGTTCGCGCAGGTCGAGCGCCCCCTCGTGGCCGAGGCAGAGCACCAGCTTGCCCTCGGCGGTGACGCGCACGCGGTTGCAGTCGCCGCAGAAATTATTGCTGTGAGGTGAGATGAAGCCGATCCGGCTGGGCTCGTCGCCGATCTGGTAATACCGCGACGGCCCGCCGCTGCGCGCCAGGCTCGGGGTCAGCGGCCAGCGGCGCTCGATGATCGCGCGGACTTCGTCGCTGGTGCAGAGGGTCAGTTCGCGACGGTGGCTGGTGATGCTGCCCAGCGGCATTTCCTCGATGAAACTGATGTCCAACTGGTTGGCCAGGGCGTACTCGACCAGGTCGAGGATCTCGTCGTCGTTGCGGCCCTTCTGTACCACGCAGTTCAGCTTGATCCGCTCGAAACCGGCTTCGCGCGCCGCCTGGATGCCGTCCAGCACCTGCTCCAGGCGATCGCTACGGGTGAAGGCGGCGAAGCGTTCGCGCTGCAGCGAGTCGAGGCTGACGTTGAGGCGGCGGACGCCGGCGGCCTTCAGCTCGGCGGCGCGCTCGCGCAGTTGCGAACCGTTGGTGGTGATCGCCAGGTCTTCCAGTTCCGCACGCTGCCCCAGGCGTGCCAGCAGGCCGGTGATGCCCTTGCGCACCAGCGGCTCGCCGCCGGTGATACGAATGCGCCGCACGCCGAGGCCGATGAAGGCGTCGGCCACCGCGTAAAGTTCCTCCAGGCTGAGGACCTGGTCGCGGGGAAGGAACTGCATGTCTTCGCTCATGCAGTAGGTGCAGCGGAAGTCGCAGCGATCCGTCACCGACAGGCGCAGGTAGGTGATGCGACGGCCGAAGGGATCGACCAGACGGGAATCGGACATAGTGACTCGTTCTGTTCCGGGGGCTCGCCCGGCGCTCGGTGGGTGAGTGCGAGCGGGCGACTCGATACCCCTAACGAATACTCCAAATACCGGAAAATGTATAGGGCAAATGAACCGGCGGGTCAGGATTTCCCGGGCCTCCGCCTCGCTCGCACCTTGCTTGAGGGGCGCTCCGGGCGGGTGCTACCATCCTCGGCTTCCTGCCGCCGTTGCAGCAATGAAGAACAAGGACTGATGACCAGCATCCGCGAGCGCAACAAGCGCCTGATCCTCCGCGCCGCCAGCGAGGAATTCGCCGACAAGGGCTTCGCGGCGACCAAGACCAGCGACATCGCCGCCCGCGCCGGCCTGCCCAAGCCCAACGTCTACTACTACTTCCAGTCCAAGGAAAACCTCTATCGCTGCGTGCTGGAAAGCATCGTCGAGCCGCTGCTGCAAGCGTCGGCACCGTTCCGCGTGGAAGACGACCCGCTGCTCGCCCTGCCCGCCTACATCCGCTCGAAGATCCGCATCTCCCGCGAGCTGCCGCATGCCTCCAAGGTCTTCGCCAGCGAGATCATGCACGGCGCGCCGCACCTGCCGAAGGAATACCTCGACGAACTGAACGCCCAGGCCCAGCGCAACGTCACCTGCCTGCAGACCTGGATCGACCGTGGCCAGCTCGCCCCGGTGGACCCGCATCACCTGCTCTTCGCCATCTGGGCGGCGACCCAGACCTATGCCGACTTCGATTGGCAGATTTCCATCGTCACCGGCAAGGAACAGCTCAGCGACGCCGACTACGACGCTGCGGTGGAAACCATCACCCGCCTGGTCCTGAAAGGCTGCACGCCCGACGGGCAATCCGGCAAGAGCGCCGGCCGGCTTCGGCCGCTGCCGCTCTGACCCGCCCCAGCGCCGGCTTCGCACCGAGCGGCGTGACGCGGTATTCGACCCGCGGCGGCAGCTCCGCATACACCTCGCCTGGACGCTATCGGCGGAGTTGCTCGAGCGCGGTATCCGGGTCAACGCCCTGAGCCCGGGGCCGACCCGGACGCCAGCGCTGGACAAAGCCGCTACCGATCTCGAGGCCACCCAGGCGCTGAGGGAGAAGATTGGCCGGGACGCCTGGGGGAGCCGCTGGAGATCGCCAGTGCCGCGCTATTCCTGGCCTCGAACGAGCCCCGCTGCAGGTATGGCACGGAGAGCCTGGTGGATGGCGGCGTACGCCACCTGAAGAAGGGAGCGAAGGCCCGGTCCTGGTGAGCAGGCCGCAAGCTCAACCGGCGTCGGGCACCAGCCCGACCGCCAGCACGCCCTGGATCGCGCATTGCTCGTCGATATCCGACGTATCGCCGCTGATACCGACCGCGCCGACCACCTCTGCCTTGTCGTTGCGAATCAACACCCCGCCCGGCGCCGGAACCAGATTGCCATGGGCCAGGGTGTTCACCGCGGAAATGAACGAAGGCCGCTGCTGTGCATCCGCCGCCAGCAGCCGCGACGACTTGCCCAGGGCCACGGCGCCCCAGGCCTTGCCGATGGCGATCTGCGGTCGCAGCATGCTGGCGCCGTCCTCGCGCTGCAGCGCCACCAGGTGGCCGCCAGCATCGAGCACCGCGATGGTCAGGGGCGCGGTGGACAGCTCGCGCCCCACCGCCAGCGCCTGGCGGGTAATGCCCAGCGCGGTTTCCAGACTGATGGTGGTCATGGTCGTTCCTCTCGAGTTGTTAAGGCTAGAAATCGGGAAACCACCCGCTATGCGGGCGCGTTCGAAAATTTGTACCCAATCTAGTAGCCGACCGGCCCTACGAAAGCAACATTCCAGAACAATATGAACATAATTTTGTATACATTTTTTCAAACGCTGGTTTTATAAGCCAGCTAACAAAAATTGTAATTCATTGTTTTTATTATGGAAAAATTGATTTCAGCGACTTTTTCCAGCGTATACAACCCATCTTGACCTTGCGCTCCCCCTCTGCCTAGAATCGTTCCAACTTTTGTACACAATTAGTATAAGAACGAGGAACAAAACGATGGCCAGAATGAGAGCAATCGAAGCCGCCGTACTGGTGATGCGCCGCGAAGGCGTGGATACCGCGTTCGGCGTCCCCGGTGCCGCGATCAACCCCATGTACGCCGCGCTGAAGAAGATCGGCGGCATCGACCATGTCCTGGCCCGTCACGTCGAAGGCGCCTCGCACATGGCCGAGGGCTACACCCGTACCAAGGCCGGCAACATCGGCGTCTGCATCGGCACCTCCGGCCCTGCCGGCACCGACATGATCACCGGCCTCTACTCCGCCTCCGCCGACTCCATCCCGATTCTCTGCATTACCGGCCAGGCACCGCGCGCCCGCCTGCACAAGGAAGACTTCCAGGCGGTCGACATCTCCAGCATCGCCGCGCCGGTGGCCAAGTGGGCGACCACCGTGCTGGAACCGGCCCAGGTCCCCTATGTATTCCAGAAGGCCTTCCAGCTGATGCGCAGCGACCGGCCCGGCCCGGTACTGATCGACCTGCCGTTCGACGTACAGATGGCCGAGATCGAGTTCGACATCGACGCCTACGAGCCCCTCCCGGTGAGCAAGCCGAAGGCCACCCGGGTCCAGGCCGAGAAGGTCCTGGCCATGCTCGACGAAGCCGAGCGCCCGCTGCTGGTGGCCGGCGGCGGCATCTTCAACGCCGACGCCGCCGAGCGCTTCCGCGAATTCGCCGAGCTGACCGGCATCCCGGTGATCCCGACCCTGATGGGCTGGGGCGTAATCCCCGACGACCACCCGCAGATGGCCGGCATGGTCGGCCTGCAGACCTCGCACCGCTACGGCAACGCCACCCTGCTGGAATCCGACCTGGTGCTCGGCATCGGCAACCGCTGGGCCAACCGCCACACCGGCAGCGTCGAGGTCTATACCGAAGGTCGCCGCTTCATCCATGTCGACATCGAACCGACCCAGATCGGCCGGGTGTTCATGCCCGACCTGGGCATCGTCTCCGACGCCGGCGCCGCCCTCGACGCATTCCTCGAAGTGGCCCGCGAATGGAAGGCCGCCGGCAAGCTGAAGTCGCGCGCCGCCTGGCTGGAAAGCTGCCAGCAGCGCAAACGCACGCTGCAGCGCAAGACCCACTTCGACAACGTGCCGGTGAAACCGCAGCGAGTCTACGAAGAGATGAACGAGTTCTTCGGCAAGGATGCCTGCTACGTCAGCACCATCGGCCTGTCGCAGATCGCCGGCGCACAGTTCCTCCATGTCTACCAGCCGCGCCACTGGATCAACTGCGGCCAGGCGGGCCCGCTGGGCTGGACCATTCCCGCCGCGCTGGGGGTGGTCAAGGCCGACCCGAGCCGCCAGGTGGTGGCGCTCTCCGGCGACTACGACTTCCAGTTCATGATCGAGGAACTGGCGGTCGGCGCGCAGTTCAAGCTGCCCTATATCCACGTACTGGTGAACAACTCCTACCTGGGCCTGATCCGCCAGGCGCAGCGCGGCTTCGACATGGACTATTGCGTGCAGCTGGCCTTCGACAACATCAACGCCCCCGAGCTGGAAGGCTACGGCGTCGACCACGTCGCGGTGGTCGAGGGCCTGGGCTGCAAGGCGATCCGGGTGTTCGACCCGAACGAGATCGGCGCCGCCCTGGCCAAGGCCCGCGAACTGATGCAACAGCACCAGGTGCCGGTGGTGGTCGAGGTGATCCTGGAGCGCGTCACCAACATCTCCATGGGTACCGAGATCAACGCCATCAACGAGTTCGAGGAACTGGCCGAGAAAGGCGCCGACGCGCCGACCGCCATCTCGCTGCTCGACTGATCGCCGGCCTTTCCCGGAGGCGCGGACGGTGCGTGCGGCACCCCGCCCCCGGCGAAAGGCCTCCCGAACGTTTGACCGAACGATAGGAGCAAGACATGCCCCGTTTCTGCGCCAACCTGTCCATGCTGTTCACCGAGGTGGATTTCCTCGAACGCTTCGACGCCGCCGCCAAGGCCGGCTTCGCCGGCGTCGAGTACCTCTTCCCCTATGACGTCGAGGCCGAGGCGATCAAGGCCCGCCTGGAAGCCAACGGCCTGGAGCAGGTGCTGTTCAACCTGCCGGCCGGCGACTGGGCCAAGGGCGAGCGCGGCATCGCCTGCCACCCGGATCGGGTCCAGGAGTTCCGCGAGGGGGTCGACAAGGCCATCGCCTACGCCAGGGTGCTGGGCAACCGCCAGGTGAACTGCCTCGCCGGGATCCGGCCGCAGGGGCACGACTGCGCCAGCGTCGAGAAGACCTTCGTCGACAACCTGCGCTACGCCGCCGACAAGCTGGAAGCCGCAGGCATCCGCCTGGTCATGGAGATGATCAACACCCTCGACATCCCCGGCTTCTACCTGCAGAACACCCGCCAGGCCCTGGAGATCCGCGACAAGGTCGGCAGCGCCAACCTGTTCCTGCAATACGACATCTATCACATGCAGATCATGGAAGGCGACCTGGCCCGCACCCTGGAAAACCAGCTGGCGGCGATCAACCACGTGCAACTCGCCGACAACCCCGGCCGCCACGAACCGGGCACCGGCGAGATCAACTACCGCTTCCTCTTCGAGCACCTGGACCGCATCGGCTACCAGGGCTGGATCGGCTGCGAGTACAAGCCGGCCACCACCACCGAAGCCGGCCTCGGCTGGATGAAGACGCACAACGTCGTCTGATCCGCACCCACGAACAAGACGCTCCCGCCTCCCTGCGCGGAGCCACTCGACAGACAGAACCAGGAGACACTCTCATGGCCAAGATCGGATTCATCGGCACCGGAATCATGGGCAAGCCCATGGCGCAGAACCTGCAGAAGGCCGGCCACAGCCTGTTCCTTTCCACCCACCACGACGCCGCTCCGGCCGACCTGCTGGAGGCCGGCGCCATTGCCCTGGCCAACCCGAAGGAAGTGGCCCAGGAAGCCGAGTTCATCATCGTCATGGTGCCGGACACCCCGCAGGTCGAGGATGTGCTGTTCCGCAAGGACGGTATCGCCGAGGGCGTCGGCCCGAACAAGGTGGTGATCGACATGAGTTCGATCTCCCCCACCGCCACCAAGGGCTTCGCCGAGAAGATCAAGGCTACCGGCGCGCAGTACCTGGACGCCCCGGTCTCTGGCGGCGAGGTCGGCGCCAAGGCGGCGACCCTGAGCATCATGGTCGGCGGCTGCCCGAACACCTTCGAACGCGCCCTGCCGCTGTTCCAGGCGATGGGCAAGAACATCACCCGCGTCGGCGGCAACGGCGACGGCCAGACCGCCAAGGTGGCCAACCAGATCATCGTCGCGCTGAACATCCAGGCGGTCGCCGAGGCCCTGCTGTTCGCCGCCCGCAACGGCGCCGATCCGGCCAAGGTGCGCGAGGCGCTGATGGGTGGCTTCGCCTCCTCGCGGATCCTCGAGGTACACGGCGAACGCATGGTCAAGGGCACCTTCGACCCGGGCTTCCGCATCAGCCTGCACCAGAAGGACCTAAACCTGGCCCTGGCCGGCGCCCGCGAGCTGAACCTGAACCTGCCCAACACCGCCAACGCCCAGCAGGTGTTCAGCACCTGCGCGGCCATCGGCGGCAGTAACTGGGACCACTCGGCGCTGATCAAGGGCCTGGAGCACATGGCCAACTTCTCGATCCGCGACGAGTGATCCGCAGTCCGCGCGGGCCGTCACCCCGCGCGGAGCGACGAACCCCTTTTCGAAGGGCTCGGGGAGAGGAACGGTCGGCGAACTCCGGTGTTCGCCGCCGCCCTCTTCCTTCCCCGCCCACAAGGCGGGGTAAAGGAAGCGAACGCCCGGCCGGGAGATTCACGGCCTCTGCGTCCGGGCGCCTCGCTTCCATTCCCCAGTTCCCGCCGGCGCGGGTGCTGCGGAATGGAAGCGTCGACGACGCTGCGACCGCCGGTCCGACCGGCGGCACGACAACAAGAAATTCGGAGCCTGTCATGAGTACCGATCCACGCGCCTTTCTCACCGAGCTGTTCAATACCGCGGTGGCAGCCGGCCATCCCTACCAGGTGCTGGCCGACCACCTGCCGGAAGATCGCAGCGGGCGCGCCATCGTCATCGGTGCCGGCAAGGCCGCCGGAGCCATGGCCGAAGTGGTGGAGAAGCACTGGCAGGGCGAGATCCAGGGCCTGGTAGTGGCGCCTTACCGCTACGGCGCGCAATGCAGTCGCATCGAGGTGGTGGAAGCCTCCCATCCGGTGCCCGACGACGCCGGCGAGCGCGTCGCCCGTCGCGTGCTGGAACTGATCAGCGGCCTGAACGAGAGCGACCGGGTGATCTTCCTTCTCTCCGGCGGCGGCTCCGCACTGCTTTCGCTGCCTGCCGAAGGCATCGGCCTGACGGACAAGCAGGCGGTGAACAAGGCGCTGCTCAAGTCCGGCGCCGCCATCGGCGAGATGAACTGCGTGCGCAAGCACCTCTCGGCGATCAAGGGCGGTCGCCTGGCCAAGGCCTGCTGGCCGGCCAGCGTCTATACCTACGCGATTTCCGACGTTCCCGGCGACGAGGCCACGGTGATCGCCTCCGGCCCCAGCGTCGGCGACCCGACCACCTCCGCCGACGCCCTGGCGATCCTCAGGCGCTACGCCATCGACGTGCCGCAGAACGTCCTCGACTGGCTCGCCGACCCGCGCTCGGAAACCGTCAAGCCCGACGACCCGTGCCTGGCGCGCAGCCACTTCCAGTTGATCGCCACGCCACAGAACGCCCTCGACGCAGCAGCGGTGAAGTGCCGCGCGGCCGGCTTCTCGACGCTGATCCTCGGCGACCTGGAGGGCGAGGCGCGGGAAGTCGCCAAGGTCCACGCCGGCATCGCCCGGCAGATCCGCAAGCACGGCCAGCCGCTGGCGGCGCCCTGCGTGATCCTCTCCGGCGGCGAGACCACCGTCACCGTGCGCGGCAACGGTCGCGGCGGACGCAACGCCGAGTTCCTCCTCAGCCTCACCGCCGAGCTCAAGGGCGAACCGAACATCTGGGCCCTGGCCGGCGACACCGACGGCATCGACGGCTCGGAAGACAACGCCGGCGCGCTGATGACGCCCTGCTCCCATGCGCGCGGCGAAAAGGCCGGGCTGAAGATCCGCGACGAGCTCGACGACAACAACGGCTACGGCTATTTCCAGGCCCTCGGCGACCTGCTGGTGACCGGACCGACCCGCACCAACGTGAACGACTTCCGCGCCATTCTCATCCTCGAGTCCTGACATGACAGCCGACAAGAAAGCCAAGATCCTTGCCACCCTCGGCCCGGCCACCCGCAGCCGCGACGATATCCGTGCCCTGGTGGAGGCCGGCGCCAACCTGTTCCGCCTGAACTTCAGCCACGGCGACTACGCCGATCACGCGCAGCGCTTCGCCTGGGTGCGCGAGGTGGAAGCGGAGCTGAACTACCCGATCGGCGTGCTCATGGACCTGCAGGGTCCGAAGCTGCGAGTCGGCCGCTTCGCCGCCGGTGCCGTGCAATTGCAGCGTGGGCAGACCTTCACTCTCGACCTCAGCGACGCCCCCGGCGACGAGCGGCGGGTCAACCTGCCGCATCCGGAGATCATCCATGCCCTGGAACCGGGCATGAGCCTGCTGCTGGACGACGGCAAGATCCGCCTGGAAGTGGTCAACTGCCACAGCGACGCCATCGAGACCCGCGTGGCGGTGGGTGGCGAGCTGTCCGATCGCAAGGGCGTCAACGTGCCGGAAGCGGTGCTGCAACTCAGCCCGCTGACCGACAAGGACCGCCGCGACCTGGCCTTCGGCCTGGAACTGGGGGTCGACTGGGTGGCGCTGTCCTTCGTGCAACGCCCGGAGGACATCGACGAGGCCCGTGGGCTGATCGGCGACAAGGCCTTCCTCATGGCCAAGATCGAGAAGCCCAGCGCGGTGAGCGCCATCGAGGCGATCGCCGAGCGCGCCGACGCGATCATGGTGGCGCGCGGCGACCTCGGCGTAGAGGTGCCGGCGGAGAGCGTGCCAGGCATCCAGAAACGCATCGTCCAGGTCTGCCGCCAGCTCGGCAAGCCGGTGGTGGTGGCCACCCAGATGCTCGAGTCGATGCGCTTCTCCCCCGCCCCGACCCGCGCCGAGGTGACCGACGTAGCCACCGCGGTGGGCGCCGGCGCCGACGCGGTGATGCTCTCGGCGGAAACCGCTTCCGGACAATACCCTCGCGAGGCGGTAGAGATGATGGCGAAGATCGTCCGCCAGGTGGAGGCCGAGCCGGACTACCACGTCCAGCTCGAGGTCAACCGTCCGCAGCCCGACGCTACCGTCTCCGATGCGATCAGCTGCGCGATCCGCCGGGTCAGCCGGATCCTCCCGGTGGCGGTGCTGGTGAACTACACCGAGTCGGGCAACTCGACCCTGCGCGCCGCCCGCGAGCGGCCCAAGGCGCCGATCCTCAGCCTGACCCCGAACCTGCGTACCGCGCGGCGACTGACCGTGGCCTGGGGCGTGTATTCGGTGGTCAACGAGCAACTGGCGCACGTCGACGAGATCTGCTCGACCGCCCTCGACATCGCCCTGGCCCAGCGCATGGCGCGCCGCGGCGACACCGTGGTGGTCACCGCCGGCGTGCCGTTCGGTCGCCCCGGCTCGACCAACATGCTGCGCATCGAGACCGTGGCGCCGCCGCTGGGAGATCTCTGAAGCAACGAGTTCGGTCCGGCTCGCGCCGTCCCCCCGGGCATGCGGGTCGGGCCACCCTTGTCTCTCTCGGATGGATGGGGCCGGAAATACGGGGCCGCGTCTCCATCCATCCGGGAAAGACCTTCTTGTCGGACCATGGCCTCCCTCGCGCACTCCCATGCAGGCCATGGACATTCAAGGCCTCCGGTTCAACTCCTGCCGGAGGTCTTTTTTTCTTCTTGGAACGCCCTGCATGCATGACCCTCGCCTGGCCTTCTCGTCCGGGGTGCGTCGCCCCCGCGCCAGACCCTACAATGACCGCCCCCGCCCCTCGCGCAGGCCTGGCATCTCCGTGCCTGCCGAGCGGTCCTTGCCGCACTGACCGCCATGCCCCTGCAATCTCTCCTCAATGCATCCCGAATCCTCCTGCGCGGCATCAGCCAGGTGTTCCTCCAGGGCGACCCACGCCTGGGCCTGGCCTGTCTGCTGGCGATCGCCGTCGGCGCGCCGCCGCTGCTCGCCGGCGCCCTCCTTGGCGGCGCCCTCGGCCCGTTGCTGGCGCGCCTGTTGCACTGCGCCGACAGCGACATCGAGGCCGGGCTGTACGGCTACAACGCCGTGCTGATCGGCATGCTGCTGGCATTCCGCTTCGCCTGGTCGCCGGGGCTGGTGTCGCTGGTAGCGCTCGGCTGCCTGGCCAGCGTGGCGTTGCAGCGCCTGTTCCTGCATGGGCTGCGCCGACGCCGCTGGCTACCGCCCTATACCCTGGGCTTCGTCCTCAACGGCTGGTGGCTGGTGCCCCTCGGCGCCTGGCTAGGCCTGGCCCCGGCGGCCCATGGCGGCTGCTTCAGCTGCGCCTGGAGCGGCACGGCGGAGCTGGCGGCGCTAGCGCTGGGGATCGGCGAGATCATCTTCCTCGGTGAACCGCTGGCAGGGCTGCTGGTCTGGCTCGGCCTGCTGCTGGTCTCGCGTCCCTCCGCCGCCTGGGCCCTCGCCGGCGCCGCGGCCAGCCTGCCGCTGGCCTGGCTGCTGGGCTACGACTGGGCGAGCGCGCTCGCCGGGTTCTACGGCCTGAACGCCGCCCTTGCCGGGCTGGCCCTGGCCTTGCGCTACCGCAGCGTCTGGCCGCCACTGCTCGGCATGGGCCTGGCGGTGGCGCTGCAACCGCTGTTCGGCCTGCTCGGCCTGCCGGCGCTGACCGCACCGTTCATCCTCGCCTGCCTGCTTTGCATCGGCGGCGAGCGCCTGTACCTGCGCCTGGCCGGCAGCCTCGGCGCGCGCCTCGGCCGGCGACGCTCCTGAGCGGGGGAACGCTGGCGCCGGCGGGCTAGTCTGGTAAGGTGCCGCATCCATCATCAGGAGCCACGATGAGCGCACCCGACAGCTGGCGCGAACGCCTCTACATCGTCATCTTCCAGACCGACACCCGCGACGGCCGGCGCTTCGACAGCGCGCTACTGCTGGTGATCCTGGCCAGCCTGCTGGTAGTGATGATCGACAGCATCGACGAGATCCACCAGGACTACGGCGACCTGCTGGCCTACATCGAATGGGGCTTCACCGGCATCTTCCTGGTGGAATACCTGCTGCGCCTGTACTGCTCGCCCAAGCCGCTGCGCTATGCCTTCAGCTTCTACGGCCTGGTCGACCTGCTGGCGATCCTCCCCGGCTTCCTCGCCCTGCTCTACCCCGACGCCCAGTACCTGCTGATCGTCCGGGTGATACGCATGCTGCGGATCTTCCGCGTGCTCAAGCTACGCCAGTACCTGAGCCAAGCCAATTTCCTGCTCACCGCCCTGCGCGGCAGCAAGCAGAAGATCATCGTGTTCTTCCTCACCGTGATGACCCTGGTCACCGTGTTCGGCGCGCTGATGTACGTGGTCGAAGGCCCGGAGCACGGTTTCACCAGCATCCCCCGCGGCATCTACTGGGCGATCGTCACCCTGACCACGGTCGGCTTCGGCGACATCACCCCGAAGACCCCGCTCGGCCAGGCCATCGCCAGCCTGGTGATGCTCACCGGCTACTCGATCATCGCGGTGCCCACCGGGATCTTCACCGCCGAACTCGCCACCGCGATGCGCCAGGACCCGGCCAACCTGTTACAGCGGGATTGCCCGGTGTGCCGCAAGGCGACCCACGAAGTGCAGGCGGCATTCTGCTGCCGCTGCGGCAACCCGTTGTTCCCTCGCGAGGAAGGCAGCCATGGGAAGTCTTGACCGGCAGCGCTGGGACGCCCTCTGGCAGCGACTCGGCGGCAACCCGCCGGCGGATGCCTTCGACGCGCTGCTGGCGGCCTATGGCGGGGCCGACCGGCACTACCACAGCGATCGCCACATCCTCGCCTGCCTGGAGCACTTCGACCGCTGGCGCCAACTGGCGCTGCGGCCGGACCTGGTGGAGCTGGCGTTGTGGACCCACGACCTGGTCTACGACACCCAGCGCCAGGACAACGAGGCCGCCAGCGCCGCCAGCACCGAGCACTGGCTCGACCAGGCCGGGCTGGCGGCGCTGCGGCCGGCCCTGCGCGAACTGATCATGGCCACCTGTCACCAGGCGCCGCCGGGAGACGCCGACGCAGCCCTGGTGGTGGATATCGACCTCGCCATCCTCGCCGCGCCGGCGCCGGTCTACGCGCGCTACGAGGCGGACGTCCGCGCCGAATACGCCTGGGTGCCGGAACCGCTGTTCCGCGCCGGGCGCGGCAAGTTGCTGCGCCAGTTGCTGGAGCAACCGGCGCTGTACCACTGCGAACCGCTACGGCAACGCTGGGAGGCCGCCGCCCGCGCCAACCTGCGCGGTGCCCTGGAGCGCCTGGAACAGCCGGCCTGAGCCGCACGGGAAAATTTCTTCGCGCCGCTTAACCCGTCTTTCGCCGCACTTGCGTCTTAGGCAGCAGGAAGGGACCGCACGCACGGGTTCCTCGCCCCTTCATCCGCCCAAGGAAGAGATATCGTGAATCGACTCGCCGCCTCTCCGCTCCTGTTCGCCGGCCTGTTCGCCAGCGCTCCGTTGCTGGCCGCGCCACAAGCGGTCGACAGCCGCATCAGCGCCGTCACCGTCTACGCCGACCGTGCCGTGGTCACCCGCACCGCCCGCCTGCAATTGCCCAAGGGCCAGCATGAGATCGCCCTGGAGCAACTGCCCTTCCAGCTCGACGACACCAGCCTGCGCGCGTCCCTCGGCGCCAGCGCCGCCGCCACCCTGCTCGACGTCAGCAGCGCCGCGCAACGGGTCGAGCGCCCGGACGACAATCGTGTGCAGCAGCTCGACCAGCAACTGCGCGAGATAGACCGGCAACTGCGGGAAATCCATGACCGCGGCAGCGTGCTCGAAGCGCAGAAGAAGTTCCTCGCCGACATCCAGAGCGGCAGCACCCAGCCCGGCAAGGATCGCCCCATGCCCGGCATCGACGAGCTGAAAAGCCTGCTGCAACTGACCGAAGGCAACCTCGAACGCCTGCTCGCCGAGCAGCGCCAGCTGGACGACCGCGCCGCCGAACTGGAACAGCGCAAGCAGCAGTTGCAGGAGCAGCGCGGCACCCTCAACGGCGACGGCAAGCGCTTCAAGCGCGCGGTCCTGCGGGTCGCCCTGGAGCAACCGGCACAGGTCGAGGTGAAGCTCGACTACACCCTGCGCGACGCCTCCTGGCAGCCGACCTACGACGCACGCCTGCGCGACGGCGCGAAGACCATCGAACTGACCTACCAGGGCCTGGTCCGGCAGAGCAGCGGCGAAGACTGGACCGACGTCGACCTGACCCTCTCCACCGCCCGTCCGGCCCTGGGCGGCAACGTACCGCGGCTGAATCCCTGGATCGTCGACATCGACGCGCCCAACGCCTACTACGGTGCCGAGATGGCCATGCAGGACGTTCCGGCGCCCATGCCGCAAGCCGCTCCCATCGCCAGGACCTCGGCGAAGATGGCCATGCCGGCCCCGGCGCCGAAGCTGGCCGAGGCGCGGCTCGCCACCGCGGAGGTCAGCAGCGGAGCCGCCAGCGCCTCTTTCCACATCCCCGTGCCGGCGACCCTGAACAGCGACGGCAGCGCGCAGAAGGTCACCATCGCCCGCCTGGAAATGCCGGCCAAGCTGCGCTACCTGGCGGCCCCGGCCCTGCGCGAAACCGCCTACCTGGAGGCGGAAACCCGCAACGACAGCGACTACCCGCTGCTCCCCGGCACCCTGAATACCTTTCTCGGCAACAGCTTCGTCGCCAGCGGCCATCTGCGCGGGGTGATGCCCGGGGAAAGCTTCGAACTGGCACTGGGCGCCGACGAGGGCATCGGCATCGAACGCAAGCTGGTCAAGCGCTACACCGACAGCAGCGGCCTGATCGGCAACCGCACGCGGGTCAACTACGAATTCCGCATCGACGTGCGCAACAACCACAAGAACGCCGAACGCGTGCAGTTCGAGGACCAGTTGCCGGTCTCGCGCAACGAGCAGATCCAGGTCACCTTGCTGGAACCCAAGGCGCAGGAAATCAAGCGCGAGGACGACGGCAAGCTGAAGTGGGACTGGACCCTGCAACCCGGCGAGAAACGCAGCGCCACCCTGAAGTTCAGCGTGGAGTATCCCAAGGACCTGGCGGTCAGCGGCCTCGACTAGCGCTGGCCAAAGCGCCGGCCGCGGCATAGGCTCGAGCGGGTAATAAGCAAAGCAGTTTTTGATATTTACCCTGCATATAACCCGACGTTATAGTCGAGCCACTACAACATGCCCAAAGGAACTGCCCTGTGAAACGACTGTTCAGCGCCTCCCTGCTGGCCGCCGGCCTGGCGCTCGGCGGCGCCGCTCACGCCGCCCAGCCCCTGCTCAACGTCTCCTACGACGTGATGCGCGACTTCTACAAGGAATACAACCCGGCCTTCCAGAAATACTGGAAAGCGGAGAAAGGCGAGAACATCACCATCCAGATGTCCCATGGCGGTTCCAGCAAGCAGGCGCGCTCGGTGATCGACGGTCTGCCCGCCGACGTCATCACCATGAACCAGGCCACCGACATCGACGCCCTCGCCGACAACGGCGGCCTGGTGCCGAAGGACTGGGCGACCCGCCTGCCGAACAACAGCGCGCCGTTCACCTCGGCCACCGTGTTCATCGTTCGCAAGGGCAACCCCAAGGCCCTGAAGGACTGGCCGGACCTGCTCAAGGACGGCGTCCAGGTAGTGGTGCCGAACCCCAAGACCTCCGGCAACGGCCGCTATACCTATCTCTCCGCCTGGGGCTACGTGCTGAAGAACGGCGGTGACGAGAACAAGGCCAAGGAGTTCGTCGGCAAACTGTTCAAGCAGGTACCGGTGCTCGACACCGGCGGCCGCGCCGCCACCACTACCTTCATGCAGAACCAGATCGGCGACGTACTGGTGACCTTCGAGAACGAAGCCGAGATGATCGCCCGCGAATTCGGCCGAGGCGGCTTCGAGGTGGTCTACCCGAGCGTGTCCGCCGAGGCCGAGCCTCCGGTGGCGGTGGTCGACAAGGTGGTCGAGAAGAAAGGCAGCCGCGCCCAGGCCGAGGCCTACCTGAAGTACCTGTGGTCGGACGAGGGCCAGACCATCGCCGCCAACAACTACCTGCGCCCGCGCAACCCGGAGATCCTCGCCAAGTTCGCCGACCGCTTCCCGAAAGTCGACTTCTTCTCGGTGGAGAAGACCTTCGGCGACTGGCGCAGCGTGCAGAAGACCCACTTCATCGACGGCGGCGTATTCGACCAGATCTACAGCCCCAACTGATCCCTCGCCGCTTGACGAAAAAGCCGGAAGCGCTCGCGCTTCCGGCTTTTTCATTCGGCTTGCAGTTCAGCCACTGCCGCCTCAGCGAAACTCGTGCTCCACCTCGGACCAGAGGCTCACCCGCTGTCCGCCGGCCTCGAAGAACTCCATCTCGCGGCGGATGCCGGCGCTGTCTCGCCAGCCCGGCAGGTCGAGGACGATCAGCTCTTCCAGGTGATCCATGTAGAAGGCGTCCACCGGCGCCCACAACCTGCCGATCGCCGCGCGGTCGAGCTCGGCCAGGCACAGGTTGATCGGGTGGGACATGGAGACCTGGCTGAATACCACGTGGCCGGCGCGGACGATGGTCGCCGCGACCTCGTTGCAGGCACGGAAGCGCTGCTCGACCACCTCGGCGTCGGCATGGCTGTAGGGACAGGCTAGGAATATCTTGCGCATGGTTACCTCGTTGCGGAAAGCGACGCCGCGATGGCTCGCGGCGCTCGTCGGGGGATGTTTCAGGCTGCGTGCAGGGCGCTTTTTTCCGCCTCGTCATGCTCCTGCTCCTGCCGCGCATAGCGCTCGGCGGCAGGCACCGAGATGCGGATGGCGATGAATACCGCCAGCAGGCCGCCAAACAATTTGCCGAGCAGGATCGGCAGGATCAGCGTTGGCTGGAAGTTGGCGGTGAATGCCAGGTGATCGCCGATGGTGGCCTGGGCGCAGACGCCCAGGGCCACGCAAAGCACCTTGTCGCGAGCATTCATGTATTTGAACAGGTGGTAGGTGGCGATGATGTTCGCCAGCACCATGACAAAGGCGGTGGCGCCCGGCTGGGACAGCCCCAGGTAACGGCCGAGGACCGCCATCGGGCGCTTGCAGTAGCGCTGGAACAGGTAGCAGATGGGGAAGGTCCCGGCCAGCATGATGCCGATGTAGCCAGCGATCTCGATGGCGCGGAACAACTCTTTCTCGTCGGCGAACATCGGGTCGAAGCCCCAGCCGCCGAAGACCTTGGTGAAGACTCCGGTGAAGTGCTGGACGATGGAAAGCGCCAGGGCCATCTTGATGAACGCGTCCATCACCTTGCCGAATACCAGGAACCCGGTGACCATCGCCGTCGCCCGGTACTTCAGGCCGGCGGCCAGCAGGAAGCAGAAGACGAACAGTGGCGCCAGCAGCCGAAGCATGCCGAGGAAGTCCAGCGACAGGTAGTGCAGGGCCGGCGAACCGGTCGATACCAGTTCGCGCACCGGGATGTGGTTGAGGGTAATCAGCAGCAACGCCGCCAGCACCGCGAACGGAATGCTGATCAACCCGGCCATCGCCCCCAGCGCCAGGTACTTGTGGTCCTTGCGCTCGAGCATGGTCAGGCCGACCGGGATCAGGTAGACGATGGTCGCGCCGGAGGTGTAGCCCACCAGCATGGCGGTAATCCACATGTCGCGGTTGGCGGTCAGGGCATCGGCCAACTGGTAGCCGCCCATGTCCACCGCGATGATCGACAGCGCGGCGATGGATACGTCGGAACCGAGGGTCTGGAAGAACGGGCCGAGGGCATGGGAAATCGCCTTCGACAGATAGGGAATGGCTACCATGATGCCGGCCTGGGCGAGGAACACCGGACCGATGGCGTGGATGCCGTTGACGAACTCGCGGCCCAGACCGCTTTCCGGGCGCAGGATGGAGGCCAGCGCGCCAAGTACCGCACCCAGCATGATCAGGTAAATCACATAGTTTCCGAACTCGGCCATCTGCGTCGTTCTCCCCTCGGCAGGCTCCCGTAGCGGGATGCGTTCTTCTGGTTGTCTGGTCGGGAGGCCGGCCACGCCGGTCGCTCCGCCGAAGCGAACACTCGCATTTCGCGTGCCACAATTTGGTTTTCGTGTTGATTTGAAGGTTCGTTTTACCTAGATTGGTCACCCATACGGTCAAGTAGGCGGCCAATCCAAGAGCGTACCTGCCTTACGGACCTGTGGGATTTTCCGCCGGGCCTGCGCAAAGCCTCGCCCCGCCCCCTTCCGCCCTGCGCCGCCAGGCGCTACCGGGCGATTCACGGTAACAATCGCCGCACCAGGATGCGGCCCATGGGAGAACACGATGCGCCCCGAGGAACGCCGCCGCCACATTCTCGAATTGCTGCGCCAGCGCGAGCGGATCTCGGTGGACGAACTGGCGCGGACCCTTTCCACCTCTCAGGAAACCATTCGCCGCGACCTCGCCGCGCTGGCCGAACAAGGCCTGGTCAGCAAATTCCACGGAGGGGCCGCCCTGCCGCCCAGCGGCGAGCACGAGAACGCCTTCCAGACCCGAATGAACGAGCACGCCCAGGAAAAACGCGCAGTCGCCCGCTACGCCGCCGGCCTGTTCGGGCCCGGTGACAGCATCTTCATCGACACCGGCACCACCACCCTGCTGTTCGCCCGCGAACTGGCGCGCCAGAGCCATCTGACGGTGATCACCAACTCGCTGTTGATCGCCGGCAGCGTCGGCGCCTCCGGCAACCGTGCATTCATGATCGGCGGCGAGTACCGCCCGGAATCCGAACAGAACGTCGGCGCCCTGGCCATCGAGCAGATCGCCCGGTTCAACGCCGAGCATGCGGTGATCACCGTCGGCGCGCTGAACGGCGATGGCGCCATGGATTTTTCCATCGAGGAAGCCGAGATCGCCCGTGCCATGATCGCCCAGGCCCGCCAACTGACGGTTATCGCCGACTCCTCGAAGCTCGGCCGGCGCGCCCTGTTCCAGGTCTTCCCGCTGAGCCGGATCAACCGCCTGGTGGTCGACCGCAAGCCTACCGGGGAACTCTGGGAAGCCCTGCAACAGGCGCGGGTGGAAGTCCACGAAGCCCCCCCTGCGCACCCCGCAGGCCTGACTCCCCTCGCGGGCAACCCCGGAGACAGGCCGGGGCTGTGCCGGTGGCTGCCCGTCGATTAATCGATTGACTGTTTCTTTTTCAGTTGCCACATTAAAACAACAAATTTCACATAAAATTCTGTGTGAAAATTCAGTGTTACGGTCAAAAAGAAAACTGATACCAAAAGAAACAGGCAGAAACGATGACTGAGCCGCTTGCGACAAAGACCGCGATCTTCGACGTTGCAGTGATCGGCGCTGGCGTGGTGGGTTGCGCCATGGCCCGCCGCTTCGCCCTGGAAGGTGCGCGGGTGGTCCTGCTGGAAAAAAGCACCGACATCCTCTCCGGTGCCAGCAAGGGCAACAGCGCGATCCTCCATACCGGTTTCGACGCGCCGCCCGGCAGCATCGAACTGGCCTGCATGCAGGAGGGCTATCGCGAATACCGCGACATCCATGCGCGCCTCAACCTGCCGCTGCTGGAAACCGGCGCCCTGGTGGCGGCATGGAGCGACGAGGATCTGGCGCGCCTGCCGGCCATCGTCGAGCAGGCCCACGGCAACGGTGTCGATGACGTCCGCCAGATCGGTCGCGACGAGGTCCTGGCGCTGGAGCCGCAGTTGGCCGGCAATGTGCTCGGTGCGGTGCGGGTCCCCGGTGAGCATCTGATCGACCCCTGGTCCGCGCCGCTCGCCTATCTGCAACAGGCGCTGGCCCATGGCGCCGAGGCCTGTTTCGACGTCGAAGTGCTGGACGGCGCCTTCGACGGCGGCGAATGGCTGTTGCATACCCGCCGCGGCGATCTGCACGCGCGCCAGGTAATCAACTGCGCCGGACTCTTCGGTGACCAACTGGAACAGCGCCTGCTCGGCGCGGCGAGCTTCGCCATCCATCCGCGCAAGGGCCAGTTCGTGGTCTTCGACAAGGCCGCCGCGGCGCTGCTGCGGCACATCCTGCTACCGGTACCCAACGAGCGGACCAAGGGGGTGGTATTCACCCGTACTGTCTTCGGCAACCTGCTCGCCGGCCCCACCGCCGAGGAACAGGACGACCGCGAACAGGCACGGGTCGACAGCGACACCCTGCAGCGACTGATCGACGCCGCCGTCGAGCGGATCCCCGGCCTGCGCGGCATGCCGGTCACCGCCACCTACGCAGGATTGCGACCGGCCAGCGAAAAGAAGGAATACCGCATCCGCCAGGTCGACGGACGCAACTGGATCAGTGTCGGCGGCATCCGTTCCACCGGTCTCACCGCGGCGCTGGGCATCGCACGCCACGTCTATCGTCTCTACCAGGGCGAGCGCTTCCACGAAGCGGTTCGCGAGCCGCTCTGGCCACAGGTACCGAACCTCGCCGAACACCTGCCGCGCGACTGGCAGCGTCCCGGCTACGACGAGATCGTCTGCCACTGCGAGATGGTCACCCGCCGGGAAATCCTCGCCGCCCTGGAAGGCCCGCTGCCAGCCGGCGACTTCGGCGGCCTGAAGCGTCGCACTCGCGCCTGCATGGGACGCTGCCAGGGTTTCTACTGCAACGCGCGGGTCGCCGAGCTGAGCGCCGGCCGCCTCGCCCAGCCCCTCGCCACCGGGAGTTGCCATGAGCATCACTGAACAGGTCGACGTCGCCATCGTCGGCAGCGGTCCCGCCGGATTGGCAGCCGCCATCGAACTACGCCGCCAGGGCGTCGCCCGGGTCTGCGTGCTGGAGCGCGACGGCGAGGCCGGCGGTATACCCCGGCATTGCGCGCATCCGCCGTTCGGCCTGCGCGAACACGGCCGCCTGTTGACCGGCCCGGCCTATGCACAGCGTAACGTCGAACAGGCCGAACGGGCCGGGGTGGATATCCGCCTGCGCCATAGCGTGGTTGCTCTCGCCGCCGCCGGCCTGCTGCAACTGGCCACCCCGGAAGGCCCGCGCAGTCTGCGCGCGACACGCGTGCTGCTGGCCACCGGCGCACGCGAGACGCCGCGCTCGGCGCGCCTGCTGGGCGGCGACCGGCCACTGGGCGTGATCAATACCGGCGCGCTGCAAGCCTATCTCCATCTGCAAGGCCTGAAGCCGTTCGAACGGCCGCTGATCGTCGGCACCGAGCTGGTCAGCCTGTCCGCCGTGATGAGTTGCCGGCGTGCCGGCATCCGCCCGGTGGCCATGCTCGAACGCAACGCACGGGCCACTGCGCGTTGGCCGCTATCGTTGTTTCCCAGGCTGTGCGGAGTACCGATGCACTTCTCCAGCGAGCTGCTGGAGATCGAAGGCCGCGGCCGGGTCGAGGCGGCGCGGGTACGCCTGGGCGACGGGCGCGTCGAACGGATCGCCTGTGACGGCATCCTCCTCAGCGGACGCTTCGTTCCCGAATCGAGCCTGGTCCGCCTCAGCCACCTGGAACTGGACCCGGCCAGCGGCGGCCCGCGCATCGATCAGTTCGGCCGCTGCTCCGACCCCGCCTATTTCGCCGCCGGCAACCTGCTCCGGCCGATCGAGACCGCCGGCTGGTCGTTCCGCGAGGGACGAAGGATCGCCGGCCTGCTGGCCGCCGACCTGCGGGCCGAACTGCCGAGTGCCGCACCTGGCATAGCCATCGATTGCAGTGGTCCGCTCAAGCTGTGCGTGCCGCAGCGGCTGCTGGCCGACCCGACACCCGGCCTGGCGCATCTGCAGCTACGCGTAAGCGAGGCCGCCAGCGGCCGCCTGCGGATCCTGGCCGATGGTCGCCCGGTGTGGGAGCGTGCCCTGTCCTGCCTGCCGGAGCGCCGCCTGCTGGTGCCGCTGGCCGCCCTGCGCCTACCGCCGGACACCCGGCGCCTGGAAGTCGCCTTCCTCACCTCCGGCCACTGAACCCGCGAAGAGAACCGACCATGCGAATCGCCGCCCTCGACCAGGGAACCACCAGTACCCGCGTGCTGGTCGCCAGCCAGGACGGCAGCGCCGATATTCAGTTGGCGCTGCGTCACCAGCAACACCATCCGCAGTCCGGCTGGGTCGAGCACGATCCGCTGGAACTGCTGGCCAACCTGCAACGCTGCCTGGAGGCCAGCGGCCGGGTCGACGCCATCGGCCTCGCCAACCAGGGCGAAAGCTGCATGGCCTGGGACGCCCGCAGCGGCGAGCCGTTGTCGCCGCTGATCGTCTGGCAGGACAACCGCACCACCCCGCACATCGAGCGTCTACGCGCCAGCGGCGCCGAGGCGCTGGTCCTGGAACGCAGCGGCCTGCCGCTCGATGCCTATTTCTCGGCCAGCAAGCTGGGCTGGATCGTCGAGCACCTTCCTGCCGCTCGCCGGGCTCTCGAGGCCGGCCGCCTGCGCCTGGGAACCAGCGACGCCTGGTTTCTCGACCGCTTGTGCGGAACCTTCGCCACCGACGTCACCACCGCCTCGCGCACCGCATTGATGAACCTCGCCGAGGGCCGCTGGGACCCCGAACTGTGCGCCCTGTTCGGCGTGCCGATCGAGTGCCTGCCGGAAATCCGCGACACCGTCGGCCATTTCGGGGTGATCGGCAACACCCCGCTGACGGCCTCGGTGGTCGACCAGCAGGCCTCGCTCTACGGTCACGGCTGCCGCCAGCCGGGTGATGCGAAGATCACCTTCGGCACCGGCGCCTTCGCCCTGACCCTTAGCGGCGAGCGGATCATCCGCTCGCCGGAGACAGGCCTGCTCGCCACCATCGCCTGGCAGATCGATGGCAAGCCGGTGTACGCCATGGACGGCGGGGTCTACGATGCCAGCGCCGCAGTCGAGTGGGCCGGGCGTCTTGGCCTGTTCAGCGACTTCTCGGAACTGGCCGGCTTCGACCGGCCGCCGGCCATCGACCGCGGGCTGGCCTTCGTCCCGGCCCTGTCGGGACTCGCATGCCCGCACTGGGACCGCAGCGCCGGCGCGATGTGGCTGGGAATGGACGCCGGCACCCGCCGCGAGGACCTCTGCCAGGCCCTGCTCGAAGGCGTGGTGCTGCGCAGCGCCGAGGTGATCCAGGCGATGGACGGCTACCTGAAGGTCACCGACCGCCTGTCCATCGACGGCGGCCTGGCGCGCAGCCCCTACTTCGCCCAGTTCCTCGCCGACAGCCTGCAACGGCGCATCGTCACCCAGCGCTTCGACGAACTCACCGCCTTCGGTTGCGCCGCCCTTGCCGCGCGTGGCCTCGGCTACGAGCTGGCGGAGCCGCGCAACACCCGCACGGAGTTCCAGCCGCGGGTCGACGCCGGCACCGCCCGGCGCTGGCAGGTGCGTTTCAGCGAAGCGGTGGCACGCACCCGCGGCTGGCGCTGAGCCGCTTTCAGCGTCCCGGCCAGCCGGTCTCGCGCAGCGCCGCCAGGAGCGTCTCCCCCTTCAGCGCGGGCACCAGCCGGCCGTCCTCGGTGCGCATGTCCTCGCCGGCCAGCAGCACGTTGACGATGGCTTCTTCCACCGCCTCCGCCGCCGCGGCGAACAACGGCGAGATGTGGTCGTTGTTGAGCATCCGCAGCGGCGTGCTCTGCGGCAGGTCCTTGCGCGCATAGTCGGCTGGCGGCAGGTCCTGGTTGCCGGTGGCGAAAGCGAGGAACACGTCGCCGCTGGAGTCCTCGGTACCGCCGCCGGTGCGCGCGACGCCGATCGAGGCGCGCTGCGCCAGGCGCTGGCACTGGTGCGGCAACAGCGGCGCATCGGTGGCCAGGATCACCACGATGGAGCCCATACCCGGGGTGCCTTCCTCGCTGAACGGCGAGGGGATGTCGCCCAACCGGCGGCCGACAGGATAGCCGTCGACCCGCAGCTCGCGGCGCTGGCCGTGGTTGGCCTGGACCAGCGCGCCCACCGTCCAGCCGCCCTGCTCCGCCGGAAGCCGCCGCGATGCGCTACCGATGCCACCCTTGAACTCGTGGCAGATCATCCCGGTACCGCCGCCCACCGAACCTTCGCGGACCGGTCCGGACTCGGCGCAGGCCAGCGCCTCGCCGACCTGGCGGGCGCCGACGTGCTGGCCCCAGATATCGTTGAGCAGGCCGTCGAAGGTCTCCATCACCACCGGCATGCACCAGTACAGCCCGCTGTCGCCGAGTTCGGCGCGCTCCTCGGCGATCAGCGCGTCGCGCACCGCGCCGACGCTGTGGGTATTGGTGATGGCGATCGGGGTGGTCAGCAGGCCGGCTTCGCGGATCCACTCCAGGCCCGTGGCGTCGCCGTTGCCGTTGAGCACATGGCAGCCGGCGAAGCAGGGTTGCAGGCGCGCCGCACCGGCGCGCGGCTGGACCAGGGTGACGCCGGTGCGAACCTGCCTGCCGTCGATCCGCTGGTTCAGGGTGCTGTGGCCGACGCGCACGCCGGGAACGTCGGTGATCGCGTTGAACGGGCCGGGAGTGCCCAGGCCGAGGGTGATGCCAAGTTGTCGAGCGCGCATGCGGACTCCTGTTTCAAAGCTTCTGGAACGCCGGACTGAGCTTGCCGTAGGTGCAGTAGAGAATCACCGACACCGCCAGCAGTCCGACAATGATCATCACGTCCCTGGCCGAGGCCGCCAGGAACAGGTTGAGCAGCAGGTATCCCGCGCCGCTCACCGCCAGCAGCGCCGGCAGCGGCCACAGCGGCATCCGGTAGGGATGCTCGCGGTCGCGCCGCAGCACCCGGCTGAACAGCGCGCAGAGGGCGACGATCAGGTAGACCATGACGATCAGCAACACGGTGAACGAGGTCAGTTCGGCCAGGTTGGAGCTGAAGCTCAGCGCCGCCGAGGGAATGGCGAGGAACAGCGTGGCCAGCCAGGGCGATTCCCAGCGCGGATGGATACGGGTGAAGGCACGGTTCAACGCTGGCATCCAGAGCGCGTCGCGACCGCTGCTGAAGATCACCCGGGCGCTCTGGATGACGATGGCGACGATGGCGTTGAACACCGAGAGGAAGATTCCCGCGCTGACCAGGCGCGACAGCGTCTCGTTGCCATGGCTGTTCAACAGGTAGCCGATCGGATCGGGGCTGGCGAGCATCGCCGGGAGCGACGGCGCGCCGATCAGCAGCGCGGCGAGCGGGACGATCTCGATCAGTACTACCAGCGCCAGCGACCAGAGCACCGCGCGATGCACGCTGTGGCCGCCGTCCTTCATGTCCTCGGCGAGCAGCACCGCGCCGCCGAAACCGTTGTAGGAGAACAGCGCGGTACCGACCGCTCCGATCACCAATGCCCAGGGTGCGATCGCCAGCAGCCCGCCGTCGCCGACTACCTGCGGCTGCAGCAGGACGCTCGCCGGTTGCTGTGCATGGCCGAAACCGAGGCCGACGATCACCAGCAGCGCCGCCACTTCCAGCAGCAGGCAGGTACCCGTGACCCAGGCGTTGACGCGGATGTTGAGGATGCCCAGCAGGTAGCTGAAGGCAACGATCGCCAGGGCCACGGTCTGCGCATCGAAGTGGGTGCCGAGGGCAGCGTTCAGGTAAGTCGCCGCGCCGGTGGCGAGCACCGGCGGGATGAACAGCAGCATCGCCAGCACCGTGAGGAAGGTGGCGTAGCCGGCCAAGCCGCCGAACACCCGCTTGGCGTAGACATACTCGCCGCCGGCGGTGCTGTGCGCCCTGCCCAGCTCGGCATAGCAGCAGGCGAACATCAGCGCCAGCACCCCGGCCAGGGCGAAGGCCCAGAAAGCGCCGGTGCCGGCCTGCTGGATGGCGAAGGGGGCGATGACGAAGACGGAACTGGCGGGAGTGACTGCGGAAACGGTGATGGCGACCACGTCGAACACGCCCAGCGTGGGTTTCAGCGCACTTTCGGGCGCGGGGGAAGAGCTCATGTCGTTGTCCTCTGATTGTTATTGAAGTTGAGGCAGTAACGGAGACTCGCGGCGGCCCCTTGCCGGGGCGCTGGTTATGCGCCGACTCTAGGAGCGCGGAACCGGCGGGCCAATCACCCTTTGGGGTTACGCCCCTTGACGCGGCGGGTGGAAAAGCCGCAAACCGGAGCCTGCGAAAACCCACCGTGGAGCGAATACGGATGCACACCCTGTTCCGGGACATCGGCATGCACGCCAGCCTGGGCCGCGCCATCGAACAGATCGGCGGCAACC
Organism: Pseudomonas sp. HMSC076A11; assembly: GCF_001810205.1. Lineage (NCBI taxonomy): Bacteria > Pseudomonadati > Pseudomonadota > Gammaproteobacteria > Pseudomonadales > Pseudomonadaceae > Pseudomonas > Pseudomonas sp. HMSC076A11. The sequence goes on from NZ_KV800312.1 coordinate 33,868, forward strand.
GTTTCTGGAAGCAATTGATCCTGCTGCTGCGCCAGCACCTGCCGTTCGACAACGCCCTGGCGATCTTCTACCCCGCCAACGGCGTGCCGGTGGCCCTGGAGGAATACGACGCCGAACCGCACGCCGGGCCGGCCTCGATGCTCGCCTACCTGAACGGGCTGTACCTGCTCGACCCCTTCTACCAGGCTTGCCGGGAAGGCCTGGCCAGCGGCCTGTACCGCCTCGAGGAGATCGCCCCGGACCATTTCCGGCAGAGCGAGTACTACCTCAGCTACTTCCACGACAACGTTCTGGAGGACGAGGTGCAGTTCATCCTACAGGTGCCCGGCCAGGGCGCGCTGTCGCTGTCGCTGGGCATGCAGAGGATGTTCGCCGACGAGGAATGCGGGATGCTCGGCTTGCTCTCGAGCTGGGTCCTGGCGCTGATGCAGCAGCACTGGCAGCAACGCAGCCAGCGCCTGTTGCCGGCTGCACCGCAGGAAGAGATGGCCACGCAGATACGCGACGCCCTCAGCCACTTCGGCGCCAGCGTGCTATCGGAACGGGAACTGGAGATCGCCCGCCTGATCCTTCGCGGCTACTCGTCGAAGGCCATGGCCGAGCGCCTGGCGATCTCGCCGGAGACGATCAAGGTCCATCGGCGCCACCTGTACGCCAAGCTGGACATTTCCTCGCAACCGGAGCTGTTCTCGCTGTTCATCCAGTCGCTCGGGCACGACCCGGAGAACCCCTAGGGATCATGGATTGGCGTAGCGCCGGCTGAGACCGGGCGGGATGCCGCGAGCGTCGGTCTCGGTCCATGGACCCTGCGGGCTGGTGGACCAGAACCAGCCGCCGTCCCACCGGTAGTAGGTGCGCTGGCGGTAGTAGAGATCGCGCTCGCCACGGATCACGTAGACCCCCAGGCTGCCGTCCCAGACGCCCTTGCCGCCTGGCGGCGGGGCGAACTGCGGACGCGAGCGGCTGGGCTGCGCCGGAGTCTGCGGTTGCGGGGTGATGCGCGGCGGGGTGGCGCCGGGCGCGCTGGACGGACCGGGCTGCGGCTGGCTCTGCGGCGGCAGCGAGGCCGGCGGTTCGCTGGTCTGCGGCGGATGCACCACGCACCCGCCGAGACCGCCCAGGAGAATCGCCAGACCCAGATACTTCGCCTTCACCGCCGCACCTCCCCAACCGATTGTCGTTATGGCCGGGCCGCCTGGGGCTGGTCCGGGCCGTCGATGGTCAGCGCTTGCGCCGACGACTGGGCAGTAGACAACGGTTTGCCGCGTCCGATCCACTCGCCGGAGATGGCGTTGCCGGCGCGGGATACCCGTGCCACCAGCTCGACCTGCGGGAAACCGCTGAGCTTGAGCTGCGGCATCATGGCGTCGGCATCGCTCAGGCTGACCTCGGCCGGCAGGTCGGCGACGGTCAGGCGCTTCACTGCCAACGGCATCGGCGGGCCGCCGACGGCGCGGGCGAAGACGAACACGCTGTCGTCGGCCTTGACCTGGCCCTTCACCGCGTCGCTGATATCCACCTTCACCGTCAGGGTCACCCCGGCGGCAGCGGGCGCGGCCGGCGCCGGCGGAGTCTGCCCGGCCTCGGTCATGCGCTCGCGGGCGCGCTGGATGCCGCCCTGGATCGCCGAGCGTGCCGGGTCCTCGTTCGGCAACACCGACACCAGGCGCTCCCAGAAGCCGATGGCGTCGGCGTAGCGCTGCTCTTCGAAGGCGGCGATGCCGAGCAGGCCAAGGGTGGTCACTTCGGCCGGGTCGCCCTTCAGCGCCTCGTCGGCCAGGGCCTTGATCTGCGCGGTCATTTTCTTGCCACCGGAGAAATACAGTGCCTGCGCCCACTGGCCGAGCACTTCCGGCTGCCGCCCGCTGAGTTCGGCGGCGCGTTCGAAGGCCCGCGCCGCATCGGCGCCGCGTTCCTGGGTCATGTAGGTGCGACCGAGGAAGTACCAGCCCTGGGCGGAATCCGGCTGGGCCTGTACCGCGCGCTCCAGGCGCGCAGTCATCTCTTCCATGGAGTGCGGCGCCTGGGCGAATTCGCGGGCCAGCTCGACCTTGTCGCTGGCGCCCCAATGCAGGTACAGGCCGAGCGCGACCAACGGCACCAGCAGCGCCGCGACCAGCGGGACCGCCCGGCCCAGGCGCGAGCTACGCTCTTCGCCGCTGCCCTCGGTGTCGGCGAGCAGTTCGCGGGCAGCCTCGGCGCGGCCATTCTCCAGTTGCTCGGCGGTCAGCGTGCCGGCGGCCTGCTGGCCGGCCAGCTCGGCGATCCGCTCCTGATAAAGCGCGACGTTCAGGGCGGTACGGTCTTCCTCGGCCTGGGCGCGACGGCCACGCAGCAGCGGAATCAGCAGGAATGCCAGGGCCGCCAGCAGCAGCAGGCCAGCAGCGAGCCAGAAATCGATCATTTGTCGTTCTTCAACAGGTTGGCGAGGCGCGCTTGCTCCTCGGCGGACAGGGTGGTTTGCACCTTGGCAGCGGTGCGCCGGCGGCGCAGGACGATCACGCCGATCACCAGCACGCCGAACAGCAGCAAGGCGCCCGGACCGAACCAGAGCAGCCAGGTACGCTCGTTGACCGGCGGCTTGTAGCGAACGAAATCACCGTAGCGGGCAACCATGTAGTCGACGATCTCGCCGTCGCTCTTGCCCTGCTGCAACTGGCCGTAGATCTGCTTGCGCAGGTCGGCGGCGATCGGTGCGTTGGAGTCGGCGATGTCCTGGTTCTGGCACTTCGGGCAGCGCAGTTCCTGGGTCAGGTTGCGGAAGCGCTCGCGCTCGGCGTCGCTGGCGAACTCGTAGGTGTCGATGGCGGCCCGGGCCACGCCGCAGAGGGCGAGACCGAGCATCGCGGTGGCGAGGAAACGCTTCATCGGGCCTCCGGCTCGTCCAGCAGTTGCTGGTACAGCGGCGCCAGTTGCTCGCGCCAGACTTTCTGGTCGACCACCCCGACGATCTTGTGGCGGATGATGCCCTGTTTGTCGATCAGGTAGGTTTCCGGCGCACCGTACACGCCCAGGTCCAGGCCCAGGGTGCCGTCGGCGTCGCTGATGCTCAGCAGGTAGGGATTGTGCAGCTCGTTCAGCCACTTGATGGCGGCGGCGTTGTCGTCCTTGTAGTTGATCCCGTAGATCACCACGCCCTGCTCGGCCAGTCGGGTCAGTTCCGGGTGCTCGACCCGGCACGACGGGCACCAGGTGCCCCAGACGTTGACCAGCGCCGGCTTGCCCTTGAGGTCGGCCTCGGTCAGGCGCCGGGCCGGGTCCTGCACGCTGGGCAGGTCGAAGGCCGGGAACGGCTTGCCGATCAGCGCCGAGGGCAGCTCGCTGGGGTCCAGCCAGAGGCCGCGGAAGAGGAACACCGCGACGATCAGGAAGATCCCCAGCGGCAGCAGCAGAATCGCTCGTTTCAAGACTCAGGCTCCCTGACCGGCGAGGCCCAGGGCCTCGCGCACACGTGTTTTCACCTTCACCCGGTAGCGCCGGTCGAGCGCCGCCAGGGCGCCGCCGAGGCCCATCAGCAGGCCACCGAACCAGATCCAGCGGACGAACGGCTTGACGTGCACGCGCACCGCCCAGGCACCGTTCTCCAGCGGCTCGCCGAGCGCCACGTAGAGGTCGCGGGTAAAGCCGGCATCGATCCCTGCCTCGGTCATCATCGAACTCTGCACGGTGTACAGGCGCTTCTCCGGATGCAGGGTGGCGATCTCCTTGCCGTCGCGGCTGACGTGGATGCTGCCCTTGTCCGAGGTGTAGTTCGGCCCTTCGTGGTGCTTCGCGCCGTCGAAGAGGAAGTGGTAGCCGCCCAGTTCGACGGTGTCGCCGGGCGACATGCGCAGGTCACGCTGGGCGCTGTACTGGCTGCTGAGGACGATGCCGATGGCGCACACGGCGATGCCCAGGTGCGCCAGTTGCATGCCCCAGTAGCTGCGGGTCAGGCTGCGGGCGCCGGCCAGCACGCCCTTGTGCCGGGTCTTGTCGAGGAAGTCGCGGAAACCGGCCAGGACCACCCAGGCGGATAGCAGGAACACCGCCAGCACCGCCCAGTTGAAATCGCCGAAGTACATCGAACCGGCCGCCGCCAGGACCGCGCTGGCCACCAGCACCGGGGTCAGCATGCCGAGCAGCCAGCGGCTCGGGGTGTCCTTCCAGCGCACCAGCACGCCGACCGCCAGGGCCGCCATCAGCGCCGCCATCAGCGGCAGGAACATGGCGTTGAAGTACGGCGGGCCGACCGACAGCTTGGCGCCGCTGAGGGCATCGAGCAGCAGCGGGTAGAGGGTCCCGAGGAGGATCATCGAGGCCGCCACCACCAGCATCAGGTTGTTCAGCAGCAGCAGGGTCTCGCGCGACCACAGGGCGAAGCCGACCTGGCTCTTGACCACCGGCGCGCGCAGGGCGAACAGGGTCAGCGAGCCGCCGACCACCAGCAGCAGGAAGGCGAGGATGAACACCCCGCGCTCCGGGTCGGAGGCGAAGGCGTGCACCGAGGTGAGCACGCCGGAGCGGACCAGGAAGGTGCCCAGCAGGCTCAGGGAGAAAGCGGCGATCGCCAGCAGCACGGTCCAGCTCTTGAACACGCCGCGCTTCTCGGTCACCGCCAGCGAGTGGATCAGTGCAGTGCCGACCAGCCAGGGCATGAAGGAGGCGTTTTCCACCGGATCCCAGAACCACCAGCCCCCCCCAGCCCAGCTCGTAGTAGGCCCACCAGGAGCCGAGCACGATGCCGATACCGAGGAAGGCCCAGGCTACCAGGGTCCAGGGCCGCGACCAGCGCGCCCAGGCGGCGTCCAGGCGGCCGCCGAGCAGTGCGGCGATGGCGAAGGCGAAGGCCACCGAGAATCCGACGTACCCCATGTAGAGCATCGGCGGGTGGACGATCAGGCCGACGTCCTGCAGCAGCGGGTTGAGGTCGTTGCCGTCCATCGGGGTCTGCGGCAGCAGGCGGCTGAACGGGTTGGAGGTGATGATCAGGAACAGCAGGAAGCCGGTGCTGATCATGCCCATCACCGCCAGCACGCGGGCCAGCATGACCTCCGGCAGTTGCCGGGAGAAGATCGACACGGCGAAGGTCCAGCCACCGAGGATCAGCGCCCAGAGCAGCAGCGAACCTTCGTGGGCGCCCCAGACGGCGCTGAACTTGTAGTACCAGGGCAGCGCGCTGTTGGAGTTGCCGGCCACGTAGGCCACCGAGAAGTCGTCGCGCAGGAAGGCCCAGGTCAGGCAACCGAAGGCGAAGGCGAGGAAGGCGAACTGCCCCCAGGCCGCCGGGCGCGCCAGGCTCATCCACTGGCGGTCGCCGCGCCAGGCGCCGACCAGCGGCAGGCTCGACTGCACCAGGGCCAGGCAGAGGGCGAGGATCAGGGCCAGGTGGCCGAGTTCGGGGATCATCTACTTGCCCTCCTGGTTGTACGAGGTCTCGCCGGCGGCCTTGCCGTTCTCGTAGTGCTTCAGTTGGCCGCTGTCCTTGAGCGCCTTGGTGACTTCCGGCGGCATGTAGTTCTCGTCGTGCTTGGCCAGCACTTCATCGGCCACCAGCACGCCGTCGCCGCCCAGCTTGCCGAGGGCGACGATGCCCTGCCCCTCGCGGAACAGGTCGGGAAGGATGCCATGGTAGGCGATGGTCACTTCCTTGGCGCCGTCGGTGACCACGAAACGCACGTTCAGCGAATCCTCGCTGCGTTGCAGAGAACCCTTTTCCACCAGGCCGCCGGCGCGTATGCGGGTGTCGGTCGGCGCTTCGCCGTTGGCGATCTGGGTCGGGGTGTAGAACAGGTTGATGTTCTGTTGCAGGGCCGACAGCGCCAGACCCACCGCGGCGCCGACGCCCACCACGATGGCGAGGACGATGATCAGACGTTTCTTGCGGACCGGATTCACTGCTGGGCCTCCCGGCGCAGACGACGCGCCTCTTCTTGCAGGTAGCGGCGCCGGGCCAGCAACGGCTCGGCGACATTGATCGCCAGCACCAGCAGGCTGATGCCGTAGGCCGACCAGACGTAGGGACCGTGATGGCCCATGGCGAGGAAGTCGCCGAACGATTCGAAGCTCATCGTGCCTTCTCCACCAGAGCCTTCACCTCGGCTTTCGCCCAGGCGGTGCGGGACTCGCGCTTGAGCACTTCCAGGCGCATGCGCACCAGCAGCATGGCCGCGAAGAAGCAATAGAAGCCTAGGACCATGATCAGCAACGGCAACCACATCTCCACCGGCATCGCCGGCTTCTCGGTGATGGTGAAGGTGGCCGGCTGGTGCAGGGTGTTCCACCACTCCACCGAGTACTTGATGATCGGGATGTTCACCACGCCGACGATGGCCAGTACGGCACAGGCCTTGGCCGCGCTGTCGCGGTTACTGATCGCCTGGCCGAGGGCGATGATGCCGAAATAGAGGAAAAGCAGGATCAGCATCGCCGTCAGGCGCGCGTCCCAGACCCACCAGGCGCCCCAGGTCGGCTTGCCCCAGACGGCCCCGGTAAGCAGCGCGACGAAGGTCATCCAGGCGCCGATGGGGGCGGCGCACTGCACCGCCACGTCGGCGATCTTCATCTTCCAGATCAGCCCGACGGCACCGGCCACGGCCAGCATGACGTAGCAGGACTGGGCGAGGAAGGCCGCCGGCACATGGATATAGATGATGCGGAAGCTATTGCCCTGCTGGTAGTCCGGCGGCGCGAAGGCCAGCCCCCAGACGCAGCCGGTGACGATCAGCAGCGCCGCCGCCACGGCGAACCAGGGCAGCCAGCGGCCGCTGATCTCGTAGAACCACTTGGGCGACCCAAGCTTGTGAAACCATGTCCAATTCATCATCAGGCTCTGTTTACAGGGCTCTTTGGAAATACCGGGCAGGCCTTCCGCTGCCAGCCCGGGTCAAGCGTGGGCGGCGCAGCCGCCCGGTACCGCACGCCCGC
>NZ_KV800312.1:40870-89636 GCF_001810205.1 Pseudomonas sp. HMSC076A11
CCCCGCCGATGCCTTCGGCGGGCGGACTCACTCGCCTACGCTGATCTTCAGGCCGGCAGCGATGGCGAATGGCGTGAGTGTCAATGCTAGCGCCGTCAGGCTCGCCAGCCACAATAAATGTCCGCTGCTGGGCAGTCCCTGCAGCGAAGCCTGCAGCGCCCCGCTACCGAGAATCAGCACCGGGATGTACAGCGGCAGGATCAGCAGCGCCAGCAACAGGCCGCCGCGCTTGAGGCCCACGGTCAAGGCCGCGCCGACGGCGCCGAGCAGGCTCAGCACCGGCGTACCGAGCAACAGGGAAAGCAGCAGCACCGGTATGCAACGGGCCGGCAGGCCCAGCATCAGCGCGAACAGCGGCGACATCAGGACCAGGGCCAGCCCGGAAAACAGCCAGTGTGCCAGCACCTTGGCCAGCACCAGAAGAGCCAGGGGGTGCGGCGAAAGGACCCACTGCTCCAGAGAACCGTCCTCGAAATCGCTGCGGAACAGCCCTTCCAGCGAGAGCAGCACGGCCAATAGCGCCGCCACCCAGACCAGGCCGGGCGACAAGGTTTGTAGCAATTGGCTTTCCGGCCCGACCGCCAGGGGGAACAGGGCGATGACGATGGCGAAGAACACCAGCGGGTTGGCCAGCTCCGCCGGTCGGCGGAACAGCAGGCGCGCCTCGCGCGCCAGGAGCAGGCTGAAGACGTTGCTCATGCCGGATCGCCCAGCGCCGGCTCGACCGTCGTGCCGCTGGCCGCCTTGAGCGCACCGAGGTCCAGCTCGCGGTAGCCGGCGGGCACCTGCTGCAGGCTGTGGTGGGTGGTCAGCACCACCATCCCGCCGCGCTGGCAATGCCCGGCCAGGTGCGTTTCCAGTTGCGCCACCCCCTGTTTGTCGAGGGCGGTGAAGGGTTCATCGAGGATCCACAAGGGCGGTGCGTCCAGGTACAGGCGGGCCAGCGCCACGCGGCGTTGCTGGCCGGCGGAAAGGGTGTGGCAGGGAACGTCCTCGAAGCCACGCAGGCCGACGTCGGCCAGGGCCTGCCAGATCGCCTCGCGGCTGGCCGGCTGGTGCAGCGCGCAGAGCCAGGTGAGGTTCTCCTCGGCGCTGAGCAGGCCCTTGATTCCCGCGGCGTGGCCGATCCACAACAGGCTGCGGGCCAGTTCGCCGCGCTGTTCGGCGAGCGGCCGGCCGTTCAGGCGGACTTCCCCGGCGGTCGGCTGCATCAGTCCGGACAGCAGGCGCAGCAGGCTGGTCTTGCCGCTGCCGTTGGGACCCACCACCTGCAACATCTCACCGGCGGCCAGGCGCAGGTCGAGGCGCTCGAACAGCATGCGCCAGTCGCGCTCGCAGGCGAGCCCGACGGTTTCCAGCAAGGGGCTGGCTGTGGGGACTTCAGCAGGATCGGACATCGAACAACATCGCCAAGCGTCTCTCCTCGTCGCGGCGCCGGAGGCCTTCACGGAACAGACCCTAAAGTCGGGATAAACACGGCCGCTATACTGGTGACGACGCGGCCAGCCTGTTTGACAGGCGCGGCATTATACACGCCCTTCCCCAGCCTCCGCAGGGTCGTTTAAGACAGGTTGTTACCCATGCCAGCCGAGATAGGCGCTTCCCCGCCACTACCCCCGGTTTCCGCCCCACGCCCGCTGCCGCCGGCGCAATCGCAGGGCAACGCCCAGGCCGACGCCGAGATGACCCTGAAGCTGGTGCAGACCCTGGCCGGCCTGCTGGGCGAAGGCGAGTCGGGCAAGGCCGAGGTGCTGGCGGTCAAGGAAGGCCTGGCGAACAATTTCCAGGTCCTGCTCAAGCTGACCCTGGCGAACAGCGGGCAGAGCCTGGTGGAAGTGCAGAGCAATCGGCCGCTGGTGCCGGGCAACCTGCTCAACGTCAGCGCCACCAGCAACACCAGCGTGGTTGCAACCCTGCTCGACAGCATGGCCGGCGCTGGCCCGCTGAGCAGCCTCGACCTGGAGCAACTGCCGCCCGGCACCCTGCTCCAGGGCAAGGTCCTGTCCAGCACCGCGCTGCCGGCGGACAAGGCCCAGCAGGTGGTCTACCGGGTCCTGCTGAACCTGCTCAACACGCCGCTCGCCGGCAGCAAGCTGAGCCTCGACTCGCCCCAGGCGCTGCCGGTCGGCAGCCTGCTCACGGCGCTGGTGAAAAACAGCCAGCAGATCGACTTCCTGCCGCTCAGCGGACGCCTCGACCAGCTTGCGCTGGGCCAGCAACTGGCCGGGCAGAGCGCCCGCCAGGCTTCCCTGGAAGGCCTGTTCGCCGCCCTGCAGGGGCTGAACGGCCGCAACGACCTGCCGGACAGCCTGCGCCAGGCCGTGGAGCGCCTCTTCGCCGGCCTGCCGGAGGCGCAGAAGATGGGCGATTCCAAGCTGCTCGGCCAGGCCCTGCAGCAGAGCGGCCTGTTCCTCGAGGCGCGCCTGATGCAGGGCGCCACCGATCATCTCGGCCAGGACCTGAAGGCCAACCTGTTGCGCCTGTTCGCCCAGCTGTCGCCGCTGCCGCCGACCGGCGCCCAGGCGCCGGGCATGTTCGCCGGCAACACGGCGAACCTGGCCCAGGCGCTGCCGGCCTTTGTCCGCAACGCCCTGGGCAACCTGGGACAGAGCGCCAACAAGACCCAGGCACTGAACTTTCCCCTGCCGAGCAAGGTTCTCCAACTGTTCGACGAGGACATGGAACTGGAGTCACTGCTGCGCCTTGCCGCCGCGGCGATCTCCCGCCTGCAGACCCATCAGTTGTCGAGCCTGGCGCAGACCAGCACCCTGCCGGATGGCACCCAACTGGCGACCTGGCAGATGGAGGTGCCCATGCGCCATCAGCACTCGGTGGTACCGTTGCAGGTGAAGTTCCAGGAAGAACAGCGCAAGACCGGCGAAGAGGCCCGCGAAAGCCTCTGGCGCGTCGAACTGGCCTTCGACCTGGAGCCGCTGGGACCGCTGCACGCCCAGGCGACCCTGCTACGCGGCAGCCTGTCCAGCCAGCTTTGGGCCGAGCGAGACGCGACCGCACGGCTGGTCGAGCATGAACTCGGCCACCTGCGCCAACGCCTGCGCGACGCCGGCCTGACCGTTGGCGAGATCACCTGCCAACGCGGCCGCCCGCCCCAGGGCCCGCGAGCGACCATCGAACAACGCTGGGTAGACGAAACCGCATGAACAGAAAGCAGTCACCCGCCCCGCGCCAAGCCATCGCCCTGAGCTACGACGGCCAGGCCGCGCCGACCCTTTCCGCCAAGGGCGACGCCGAACTGGCCGAGGCGATCCTGGCCATCGCCCGCGACTACGAGGTACCGATCTACGAGAACGCCGAGCTGGTCCGCCTGCTCGCCCGCCTGGAACTCGGCGACGCCATTCCGGAAGCGCTGTATCGCACCATCGCCGAGATCATCGCCTTCGCCTGGCACCTGAAAGGCAAGTGTCCCGAGGGATTCGCGCCGGACGCCGCGGATGGCAACCAGATGCTGCTACTCGGCGGTCCCGGCGACTGAGCCAGCCCGCACGGCGAAACATCCGCACGCACATCAGCTCCAGGACCTCGCCGCTGCGCGCTAAGCTGCGCAGCCTCCGACCTCGGCAAAGGAGCGCCCGATGAACTTCGTCTTTCCCCACCCGTTGGACACCCCGCGCCTGCGGCTACGCACTTTCCGAGAGGAAGACGCCGCGCCGCTGTTCGCCATGATGTCCGACCCGGAAGTCATGCGTTACTGGAACACACCGCCGTGGACGACCCCTGCGCAGGCCCGCGAGGCGATCCTGCGGGACAGCCAGGCGCTCGTCGACGGCGAATACCTGAACCTGGCCATCGAGCGTCGAGAAGACGGCCAATTGCTCGGCAGTTGTATCCTCTTCCATTTCGAGAAAGGCTCGCGCCGCGCCGAACTCGGCTACTGCCTGGCACGTGCAGCCCAGGGCCGGGGTTACATGGGCGAGGCGCTGCGCAGGCTGCTGGCGTTCGCTTTCGATGAAATCGACCTGAACCGCCTGGAGGCGGAGATCGATCCGCGCAACCGGCCTTCGGCCGCCAGCCTGGAGCGCCTGGGCTTCCGCCAGGAGGGCCTGCTCGCACAACGCTGGATCGTTTCCGGAGAAGTCTCCGACTCGGCGCTCTACGGATTGCTCGCCGAGCACTGGCGCAACCGCTGAAGGAGGAACCACCGGCAGGGCCCGCCATCCGTCGCTTTCCACAGAACCTGTCGTTCGCGCAACGGTCTTTAGACGGCACACCACATGCCTGCGGAGGCATCCCTCAAATGAAAAAACATACCCTGTTCGCCGTAGCTGCTCTCGGCCTGCTGTTCGCGGGCAGCACCCTGCTGCCTGGCGAGCTTTCTCCTGTCGGCTCCGCCTATGCCAAGGGCGGAAATGGCGGCGGCAACGGTGGCGGTCATGGCGGCGGCAAGGGCGGCAGCCATGGCGGCAACCTCGGCGGCCACTCCAGCAAAGGCCATGGTTCAGCCACCTCCGGCATCGCCAGCTCCCGCGACAGCCGCGGGCTGTCGCAGGCCAGCGCGATCTCCGCCACCACCCCCGGCGATCACAACAGCAAGGGCTTGAGCAACGCCATCGGCTCCTCGACCAAGAACGACCGCTGACCGCCAGTGGCGACCACGAAAAAGCCGGCCTTCGCGCCGGCTTTTTCGTGCCCCGCCCACACGGCTCAGGCGAAACCGCCGTTGACCCGCAGCACCTGGGAATTGACCCAGGCCCCGTCCGGCCCGGCGAGGAAGGACACCGCCGCGGCGATCTCGTCCGGCTCGCCGAGACGCTCCAGCGGCGCCAGCCTGGCGATCTGGTCGATCTGTTCGGCGCTCTTGCCGTTGAAGAACAGCTCGGTGGCCACCGGGCCGGGCGCCACCGCGTTGACCCTGATGTCCTGGCCGCGCAACTCGTTGGCCAGCACGTGCACCAGCCCCTCGACCCCGGACTTGGACGCGATGTACGGACCGTAGCTGGGCAGCGCCCGGGCGATCACGCTGGTGGACAGGGCGATGATCCGTCCGCCGCGCTCGACATGCCGGGCAGCCAGGCCGAGCACGATGAAGGCGCCGCGCAGGTTGGTGCGGATCACCCGGTCGAAGCCCTCCAGGTCGCCGTCGGCGATCTTCAGGTAGGGCATCGTGCCGGCGCTGTTGACCACCACGTCGATGCGGCCGAAGGCGCCCCTGGTGGCTTCGAACAGCTTGTCCATGTCCTCCGGGCTGGCCACGTCGCCCTGTACGGCGATGGCCGTGCCGCCGGCGGCGACGATTTCGGCCACGACCTCGTCGGCCATGGTCTGGTTGCCGGCATAGTTGACCGCGACCGCGAAACCGTCGGCGGCCAACCGCCGGGCAATGGCGCGACCGATGCCGCGGGAGGCGCCGGTGACGATGGCGGCTTGGGTGATGTCAGGCATGCTGGGACTCTCCTGGAATGAGCGTGGCGACAGCCACGCATCGACAGGGAAAGTCTAGAAGCCGGGTATTGGCGGATAAACAGCAGACAACCGTCATGACTATCCAGGATTTCCGGACAATACCGATACGCGGTCACGGCTTGCGCGCGATCCAGGCGTACTGCTGACGCTTCTCCTCGCCCAGGCGCTGGCGTCGGCGATGACTGGCGAACGCATCGCCGGAACAGTAGGTGCAGACGGCGCTGGCTTCGATCTGCGCCGGCCCGACGCCGGCGGCCTGGAACAACTGGCGACAGAAGGCCACCAGGTCCAGCCAGGCGCCCTGCTCCGCCTGCCTTGGCTCGGGCGGAGCGAACCGGGGTGGCCGCTCGGGGAGCGGACGACGCTGGCTCCAGGGCGGCACCGCGCCCTCCCAGAGGCGGCCGTGGCCGACCTGCAACGCCTCGATGAACCCGGCACTCACCTCGTAGCAGCAGGCTTTGATCCCGGGACCGATGGCGACCCGGATGTCCGCGCTGGCGACGCCGCGCGCATTGAAGCGCGCCACCGCCGCGCCGACGATACCGGCGACGAGCCCCTGCCAGCCGCCGTGCAGGGCGGCCACCACCCGACCGTCGCGACTGCTCATGAGAATCGGCAGGCAGTCCGCGGTGACCACCGCGACCGCCAGCGGCCCTTCGCTGAAAACACCGTCGGCGGCATGCCGTCCCGATTCCGACAACGAGCGCGCGTCGACGATCTCGGCGCCATGCACCTGCCGGCAATGGAATATCCGTTCGGAGAGTGCCTGGCCGGCTTGCTGGAAGCCATGCTCGATGCCTTCGATCGCCTTGAGGATGTCGGCCTGGACGGTCATGCTGTCTCGCCATGGAAGGTTGGAAAACGACCTTACCTCATCTTCCCGGAAGCCGCCTCAGGCGATGCCGCGCAGGAGGTCGGGGCAGCCGCGATCACGCTTGATCAACGCAGCCAGGGCGACCTGGCCCAAAGGCCGGTCGGACACCGCGCCGATGCTCAGGCCATGGCCTCTGCTCCACTCGAACAACAGACGCTTCTCGCGGCAATCGAGTTCGCCCACCAGCAGGAAGCGCCGGATGCTGCCGCTGCGTCCCAGCATCGCCAGCGTGCCCTTGCAGCCCTGGTCCAGGCGGAATCCGTCGTAGAGGCAATAGTCGTACGGGTAACCCTGGTCCAGGGAGCGCCGCAGCTCCCGTCGGTCCAGGCACAGGCTCAGGTGGAAGTAGCCGCAGCGGTTGAACAGCGCTCCGTACCTGAGCAAACGGCCGGGGTTGGCGCACAGCACCATGGCGCGCAGGGGTATTGCAGGCATCCTTGTGGCCTCCTGGAAACGTGCGGGTTGACCAGGACCGATTCTAGAAAGCGACAGCCGCGCAATTAATAGGACTTTTCCTCTAAATGCCTACCTGTGATCCGAAGCTTCCTCCTGGCCCAGGTTACGCAGGACACGCTCGGCCTGGCGCCTCAACGGCTCGCGCAACTCCAGCGGCTGCCTGACCTCGAAGTCGAACGGCAGGCCGCACAGGCGCCGGGCGAACCAGTCCAGGTCGTCGGTGCTGGCGCGCAACAGCGTACCGCCATCGACCTCGGCGAGCAGACCGAGGGGCTCGCCGAGCACCGCGACCACCTGCTCCCTCGCCGCCCGCATCAGAATTTCCACCGGGTAGGCGCGCGGCATCCGGGCGAAGCTCTCCCGCAGGTGGCGGAGGGTATCGAAATCCGCCGGTCGCTCGAAGCGCTCCGCCAGCATGCGCGGCGCGTCCAGGCGATCGAGACGGAACGAGCGCAACGCCTGGCGCAGGTGGCAGAAACCGCTGACGTACCAGCAGCCGTTGCGATAGGCCAGGCCGTAGGGATCGAGTTGGCGGAGGGTTTCGGCGCCCTGCGGGTCGCGATAGCGGAACTCGACCCGCGCACGGACCTGGGCGGCTTCGGCGAGGGTCGCCAGCGCCGCCACACTGGTTCCCGCCCGGGCGCGGGCCAGGTCCAGGCTGGCGGTCTCGCGGAGCGCCACGAGGCGCCGCCGCAGCGCAACGGGCATCACCCTGCTCAGCTTGGCCTGCGCACTTTCCAGGGCCAGCTCGCTTTCGCCCAGGCCGAGACTGCGCACCGCCAGCAGGCCGAGGGACACGGCCAGGGTTTCCTCCGCGCTGAACATCAGCGGCGGGAGCTTGAAACCGGCCACCAGGCGGTAACCGCCATGGCGTCCGCGCTCCGCCGAGATGGGTATGCCCAGCTCCTCGAGGGCGACGATATAGCGACGCAGCGTCCGTCCATCCACCTCCAGGCGCCTGGCCAGCTCGCTACCGCTGAGCTGGCCGTGGCTCTGCAGCAGTTCGAGCAGGGCGAGCACGCGCACCGTGGGCTTGGACATTTTTCGATCCACCGGAAAAATCAGGACCGAATATAGCCTATATCCCCCCTACCCTGCGTTCAGCCCGGTTGCGATGCGCAACGTGCGTTACCTGAACGGAGATGGAAAATGGAACCTGTACTGTTTTATGGCGTACCCCACGGCTGTTCCTTCGGCTCGATCGTGGCCCTCGAGTGGCTCGGCCGCCCCTATCGCCTGTGTCGGATCGAGATGCCGCTGGAGACCGGCGAGCGCACCTACGTGCGCCTGAACCCGGCTCGCCAGACGCCCACCCTGCTCCTGGAGGACGGCCGCGCGCTCAGCGAAAGCCTGGCCATTCTCCAGCACCTGGCGGCGCGCGACCTGTGCAGGAAGCTCGGTTATCCGCAGGGCAGCGCCGAGTTCGACGAACTGAACTTCGCCCTCGCCCTCCTGCATACCGAATGCCATTCGGCCTGGGGAGCCCTGTTCTATCTGGAGGACGCCGACGCAACCACGACGGCAAGGGCGCTGACGCGCGCGGCGCGAGCCTATGGCCGGATCGACAAGCTGCTCGGCGACCGCAAGTGGCTGGCCGGCGAAGGGCCGAGCGTGGCCGACGCCTACCTCGCGGGTACCGCTCGCTGGGGACGGGAGCTGGGCTACTTCGACCTGCAACACGACTTTCCGCGCCTGCATCGACACCTGGAGAAGCTGGAGCAGGACCCGGCGGTGCGCTTCGCCCATGCCATCGAGGATCGCCTGCCGGCGCAGAGCTGCGGGGAGTTCAGGGGAGAGGTGACACTGGCAGAAGTGGCGAGCCGCCTGCTCGCCTGAAAAGCGCCAGCGCCGGGCCGGCGACCGTCACTTGCCCTTGGCTTCGTGCAGGCGCGCCACCAGCTCGGCCTCGGCCTGCGACAGACCGCAGGCCTGGGTCAGGTCTTCGGCGCTGGCGCCGAGCCCGACCAGGCGTGCGGCCTGGCTGAACGACAGCGTGGTCGGATCGCGCTGCTCCAGGCGCGCGACCCGGTCGGGAAGCGGCGCGAGTTGCTTGCCGAGGTCCTGCAAGGCCTCGCCCATGCGCACGTTGACCTGCTGGTAGGACTCGATGCGCTTGCTCAGCTCCTTGAGCCGGCGCTCGCGCGCGGCGCCCTCCTCCGCCTGCTGCGCCAGCGCAGCTTGCAGGCGGCGCAATTCACGGCGCAGCCACAGGCACGCCGCCGCCAGGCCGAGGCAGGCGGCGAGCGCCAGTGCCAGCGCGACGACCTCCATCTCAGCAGGCCCTCGTGTCGGTAGAACGCATCAGATGCTGCCCAGCTCCGACCATTCTTCCTCGGTCATCATCTTGTCCAGCTCGACCAGGATCAGCAGCTCGCCGTTCTTGTTGCAAACACCCTGGATGAACTTGGCCGACTCTTCGTTGCCGACGTTCGGCGCGGTCTCGATTTCCGACTGCTTCAGGTAGACCACCTCGGCGACGCTGTCGACCAGGATGCCGACCACCTGCTTGTCCGCCTCGATAATGACGATCCGCGTGTTGTCGCTGACCGGCGCAGGGTCCAGGCCGAAGCGCTGGCGGGTGTCGATCACCGTGACCACGTTGCCGCGCAGGTTGATGATGCCCAGCACGTAGCTCGGCGCGCCCGGCACCGGGGCGATCTCGGTGTAGCGCAGCACCTCCTGGACCTGCATCACATTGATGCCGTAGCTCTCGTTGTCCAGGCGGAAGGTGACCCACTGCAGGATCGGATCTTCGGCGCTTTGCGCGGTGGCTTTGCTCATTCCCCTAACCTCTCGAAAACCGCCGCAAGTGGCGGAAGCTGTCTATCAATGGTCGCCGTGCAGGCGCTTGACGGCGCCGCTGGCGATCAGTTCGGCGAGCGCCGCCACATCCAGCAGCGCACACATGTGTTCGATGACCGTGCCGGCCAGCCAGGGCCGCTGGCTACGCTGGCTGCGCCATTTCACCTCGGCCGGGTCGAGGCGGATCGAGCGGCTCACCTGGTGCACCGCCAGCCCCCACTCGTAGCCCTGGACCGAGATCACGTACTTGAGGCCGTCGCGATAGTCGTCGCGGTAGCGTTCGGGCATCACCCAGCGTGCGGTGTCCAACACCTTCAGGTTGCCCGCCTGCGACGGCAGGATGCCGAGGAACCAGTCGGGCTGGCCGAACAACGGGGTCAGTTCCTGGTTCTCCAGCGGATAGATCGAGCCGAGGCACACCAGCGGCACCGCCAGGGTCAGCCCGGCGACGTCAAACAGCAGGCACTCGAAGGGCTCCGCCGCCCAGGCCGGACGACCGTCGTCGAGCAGCGGCAGGTCGAGCAGCGGCGGCTCGCCGACGCTCGCCGGGGCGCTCGGCACGCGCAACTCGATGACTTCGTGGGGCCGTGGCTCGACCGGCAGCTCGCGCAACGTCGTCGGTTCGTCGAGCAGGGCCGCCGGCGCCGGCGGAACCAGACGCGCATCGCGGACCTGCTCCTCGAGCACCGCGGCCTCGAACTCGTCGAACCCGTGGTCGACCGGCAGCGTTTCCAGCGCCGGGGCCGGTGTCGCCACTTCGGCGACCGCCAGCGCGACAGGCTTCAACGGCGCGGGCGCAGGCGCTGGCGGCGTCTCGACGAGAGGTTCCAGGTCCTCGAAAGTGGCCTCCTGGAGCAACGCATCCAGGTAGGACTGCAAGGCCAGTTGCGAACGGGTGGCGGTGGCGGCGCTCATGTGGGTATTCCGCGACAGGGGTCTACAACGGTTATCGGCCGCACTCCGGTGCGGCTTGAATGCGCCTGTCGGCGCGGCGACCGGCGTGCCATCAGGCCACCCGGGTGGCCGGCTGCTGCGCCAGCAGATGCTTGAGCAAGGCGCGGTAGGCGATCACCCCGCGACTCTTGCCGTCGTGCTGCGACGGCGTGACCCCGGCCCGGCTGGCATCGCGCAGGCGGGTATCGATGGGAATGAACGCCTGCCACAGGTTGTCCGGGTAGTTCTCGTTGAGAATCCGCAGCGTGCTCAGCGAAGCCTGGGTCCGCCGGTCGAACAGCGTAGGTACGATGGTATAGGGCAACGCCTGTTTGCGCGACCGGTTGATCATCGCCAGGGTGTTGACCATCCGCTCCAGCCCTTTCACCGCGAGGAACTCGGTCTGCACCGGGATCACCAGGTGCTGGCTGGCGGCCAGGGCGTTGACCATCAGCACGCCGAGCAGCGGCGGGCTGTCGATGATCGCATGGTCGAAATCCTGCCAGAGCTGCGCCAGGCTCTTCGAGACCACCAGGCCGAGACCGCTCTTGCCCGGCGACTGGCGCTCCAGGGTGGCCAGCGCGGTACTCGACGGCAGCAGGGAAATGCGTTCGTTGCTGGTGCTGCGCAGCAGCGAGGCCGGCAGCCCCTCGGGGACGTTGCCCTGGTGCAGGAACAGGTCGAAGGCGCTGTGCTCGAGGGTGTCCGGGTCATAGCCGAAATAGCTGGTCATCGAGCCGTGGGGGTCCAGGTCAACCACGACCACGCGCTTGCCGGCATCCGCCAACAGGCCGGCCAGGGCGATGGACGAGGTGGTCTTGCCGACCCCTCCTTTCTGATTGGCGACTGCCCAGACTTTCATTGCTCTACTCTTCCTGGCATGGGTCTACCCGGTTGGGGCCGCGCTAATGGCCAGTTCGGCCCCGGCGCCCGTACGCAAACCATGGTTCGCGCGCTCATGGCGAAGGCGACGGGGAATTGACGGTTGCCGGCGCGGGCGCCGGCGTACCGCCAGTATCTGCAGCTTGCGTGCCAGCTGCCGAGCCTGCGTGGCGGAGCGCCGAATCCGGTTGCGCCTTGCCGCTGCCGACCCCGCTGACGCTGCGCCGCACCTCCAGGTTGCGCGAGATCACCAGCACCACCCGGCGATTCTTCGCCCGCCCCTCGGCGCTGGCATTGTCCGCCACCGGCTGAAATTCACCATAGCCCACCGCAGCCATCCGCGACGGCTCGACCCCATCGTTGCCGAGCAGGCGGACGATGCTCGCCGCCCGCGCCGCCGACAGTTCCCAGTTGGTGGGATAGCGCGGGCTATGGATCGGCACGTCATCGGTGAAGCCCTCGACATGGATCGGGTTCTTGTAGGGCGCCAGGATCTTGGCGACCTTCTCGACGATATCGAAGGCGGCATCGTTGGGCAGCGCATCGCCGCTGGGAAACAGCAGGCTGGAATTGAGAGTGATCTCGATCCACAGCTCGTTACCGCGCACGCTCAACTGGTCGGAGGCGATCAAGTCGCCGAAGGCATCGCGCACGCTGTCGGCGATCCGCTCCAGCGAGTCGGCGCTGGCCGCGTTGTCGCTGGGCTGCTCCTCGACGCTGGTGCGCTCCGGCTCGGTGGTGCGCGGCCGCTCGTCGCCGATGGGAATCGGCTTCAACGAGCGGTCGGGCTGGTTGAACACGCCGGTGAGGGTCTCCGAGAGGATCTTGTACTTGCCCTCGTTGATCGAGGAAATCGAATACATCACCACGAAGAAGGCGAACAGCAGGGTGATGAAGTCGGCATAGGAAACCAGCCAGCGTTCGTGGTTCTCGTGTTCCTCCTGGTGGCGACGGCGGCGCTGCATGCTCGGCTCCGGTCAGTCCATGAAGCCTTGCAGCTTCAACTCGATGGAACGCGGGTTCTCGCCCTCGGCGATGGACAGCAGGCCCTCCAGGAGCATCTCGCGGTAGCGCGACTGGCGCAGTACCAGGGTTTTCAGCTTGTTGCCGATCGGCAGCAGGAGCAGGTTGGCGAAGCCGACGCCATAGATGGTGGCGACGAAGGCCACGGCGATGCCGCTGCCGAGCTGCGCCGGGTTGGCCAGGTTGCCCATCACATGGATCAAGCCCATTACCGCGCCGATGATGCCGATGGTCGGCGCATAGCCGCCCATGCTCTCGAACACCTTGGCGGCCTGCAGGTCGCGACTTTCCTGGGTGAACAGGTCGACCTCGAGGATGCTGCGGATGACTTCCGGCTCGGCGCCGTCCACCAGCAGTTGCAGGCCCTTGCGCGCATAGGGATCGGGCTCCGCATCGGCGATGCTCTCCAGGCCGAGCAGGCCTTCCTTGCGCGCGGTCATGCTCCAGGAGACGATCCGGTCGATTCCCCCGGAAAGATCCTCGCGCGGCGGGAAGAACACCCAGCCGAGCATGCCCAGGCCGCGCTTGAGCACGTTCACCGGGGTCTGCAACAGCGCCGCGGCCAGGGTGCCGCCGATCACGATCAGCGCCGCCGGACCGTTGAGCAGGGCTCCGGCGTGGCCGCCCTCGAGAAAGTTGCCGCCGACGATGGCGACGAACGCCAGGGTGATCCCGACCAGGCTGAGCACATCCATCAGCGCGTCCCCTCGGCTCGGCGAAGGCGCGCGCAGCTCGTCACGTGGGTGGCCATCGAAGGCAGTCTCCTCATTCCTGCACGCACGCTTACTGGCACGCCTCGACCAGGTGCCGGCCGATGTCGTCGAGCCCGTACACCGCGTCCGCCAGGTTGGCCTTGACCACGGCCATCGGCATCCCGTAGATCACGCAACTGGCCTCGTCCTGCGCCCACACCTGGCTGCCGCCCTGCTTGAGCAGGCGCGCACCCTCGCGCCCGTCGGCGCCCATGCCGGTGAGGACCACCGCCAGGACCTTGTCGTTGTAGGCCTTGGCCGCCGAGCCGAAGGTCACGTCGACGCAGGGCTTGTAGTTCAGGCGTTCGTCGCCGGGGAGGATGCGCACCGTGCCGCGGCCGTCGACCATCATCTGCTTGCCGCCCGGCGCCAGCAGCGCCAGGCCGGGACGCAGGATGTCGCCGTCCTCCGCCTCCTTGACGTTGATCCGGCACAGCTTGTCGAGGCGCTCGGCGAAGGCCTTGGTGAAGGCCGCCGGCATGTGCTGGATCAGTACCAGCGGCGCCGGGAAGTTGGCCGGCAACTGGGTCAGCACCCGCTGCAAGGCAACCGGTCCACCGGTGGAGGTACCGATCGCGACCAGCCGGTAGGCCTTGCGCTTCGGCGCCGCCGAGGTCGACGCCGGGGCCGGCGACGCGCCGGCACCAACACGCGCGCTCGCGCCGACGCTGGAGGACGACGCCGGCGCATGGCTGGACGAGGTGGCCGAAGGCAGCGGCGGCAGGCTGATCGAGCGACGATTGCTACGGGCGATGGTCAGGACCTTCTCGCAGAGCAACTGGCGGACCTTGTCCGGGTTGCGCGAGATGTCCTCGAAATTCTTCGGCAGGTAGTCGACCGCTCCAGCGTCCAGTGCATCCAGGGTCACCCGCGCGCCCTCGTGGGTCAGCGAGGAGAACATCAGGACCGGGGTCGGGCAACGCTGCATGATGTTGCGTACCGCGGTGATGCCGTCCATCAGCGGCATCTCGTAATCCATGGTGATCACATCGGGTCTCAGGGCCAGCGCCTGCTCGATGGCCTCGCGGCCATTGGTGGCGGTGCCGACCACCTGGATCTGTCCATCGGCGGAGAGAATCTCCGAGACACGGCGGCGGAAGAACCCCGAATCGTCCACCACCAGGACTTTGACTGCCATAGCTACTCCTCAGAGGGCGACGCTCCTGCGCCGCCGGAAACCCATACGCGGCGTCAGATGCGCCGTGCGTAACGCTTGAGCATGCTCGGCACATCGAGGATCAGGGCGATGCGCCCGTCCCCGGTGATGGTGGCGCCCGCCATGCCGGGGGTGCCCTGCAACATCTTGCCGAGTGGCTTGATCACCACTTCTTCTTGTCCCACCAACTGGTCGACGACGAAACCGATGCGCTGGGTGCCGACCGACAGGATCACCACGTGTCCCTCACCCTGCTCTTCGTGGGCCGCACTCGGCACCAGCCAGCGCTTGAGATAGAACAGCGGCAAGGCCTTGTCGCGGACGATCACCACTTCCTGGCCATCCACGACATTGGTGCGCGACAGGTCAAGATGGAAGATTTCGTTGACGTTGACCAGCGGGAAGGCGAACGCCTGGCTGCCCAGCATCACCATAAGGGTAGGCATGATCGCCAAAGTCAGCGGCACCTTGATGACGATCTTCGAGCCGGACCCCTTCTGCGAAAACACATTGACCGTGCCGTTGAGCTGGGAAATCTTGGTCTTCACCACGTCCATGCCGACGCCGCGGCCGGACACGTCGGAAATCTCGGTCTTGGTCGAGAAACCCGGGGCGAAAATCAGGTTGTAGCACTCCAGGTCGGTCAGGCGGTCCGCCGCATCGCGCTCCAGCAGGCCCTTCTCCACCGCCTTGTTGCGCAGCACCTCGGCGTCCATGCCCTTGCCGTCGTCGGTGATCATCAGGAGGATGTGGTCACCCTCCTGCTCCGCTGACAGCACCACCTGGCCGACCCGCGGCTTGCCGGCGGCCTCGCGCTCCTCCGGACTCTCGATGCCGTGGTCGACGGCGTTGCGCACCAGGTGCACCAGCGGATCGGCGAGGGCCTCGACCAGGTTCTTGTCGAGGTCGGTCTCTTCGCCCACCAGCTCCAGGTTGATCTCTTTCTTCATGTTCCGCGCCAGGTCGCGAACCAGGCGCGGGAAGCGGCCGAAGACCTTCTTGATCGGCTGCATGCGGGTCTTCATCACCGACATCTGCAGGTCGCCGGTGACCACGTCGAGGTTGGCCACGGCCTTGGCCATGGCCTCGTCGCCACTGTTCAGGCCCAGGCGCACCAGGCGGTTACGCACCAGCACCAGCTCGCCGACCATGTTCATGATCTCGTCGAGACGCGCCGTATCCACCCGCACGGTGGTCTCCGCCTCGCTCGCCGCCGGCCTGTCGGGCGCCGCCGGACGCGCGGCGGCGGCCTTGGCCGGAGCGACCGGTTTCGCCGCGGGACTCTTCGCTGCGATGTTCTTGGCTACCGCCGCGGCAGCCGCCACGGCCTCGGAGGCGCCGTTGAACTTGCCCTTGCCGTGCAGTTCGTCGAGCAGCGACTCGAACTCGTCGTCGCTGATCTCATCGCCGCCCGCGGCGGCCGGCGCCTTGCCCTGCTCCGCCGGCGCAGCCGCTGGAGCCGCGGCAGCCGGTGCGGCGGGTGTGCCGGCGGCTTCCGGGACATCGCCGAACTTGCCCTTGCCGTGCAGTTCGTCGAGCAGCGCCTCGAACTCGTCGTCGCTGATATCGTCACCAGCGGCAGCCGCGGCCGGCTCGACCGCCTCGGCGGGGACTTGCGCAGGCTCGGCCGAGACCGCCGGCGGGACGAACTTGCCCTTGCCGTGCAACTGGTCGAGCAACGCCTCGAACTCGGCGTCGCTGATCTCGTCGCCAGCGGGAGCCGCGGGCGCTTCTGCAACGGCGGAGGCCGGCGCTTCGTCGCCCTGCAGAGCATCCAGCAACTGCTCGAACTCGTCGTCGGTGATATCGCTGGAGGCACTCTGCGCGGGCGCTTCCGGCGGCGCCGCAGGCTCGGCTGGCGGAACGGCCGCCGGCGGCGCTTGCACAGGTTCCGCGGGCGCGGCGCCCTCGGGCTCGGCCAGGCGGGCAAGGGCCGCCAGCAGTTCGGGCGTCGCCGGGGTCGGTTCGGACTGCTCGCGCACTTGGTCGAACATCGCGTTGACCGTATCCAGCGCCTGCAGCACCACATCCATCAGTTCGGAGCTGACGCGCCGCTCGCCCTTGCGCAGGATATCGAAGACGTTTTCCGCAATGTGGCAGCATTCCACCAGCGCGTTCAGCTGGAGGAAGCCGGCACCGCCCTTGACCGTATGGAACCCACGGAAAATGGCATTGAGCAGGTCCATGTCGTCCGGCCGGCTCTCCAGCTCGACCAGTTGCTCGGACAATTGCTCGAGAATCTCGCCGGCCTCAACCAGGAAGTCCTGGAGGATTTCTTCATCGGCGTCGAAGCTCATTCGGCTGCTCCCAGAGACGTGTTACTCGAAAGGATCGGCAGGACCGCTGTCCTGCCGGAAATACCGGCCCGGCTTTCCGGACCGACTTCAGCCCGCCCGCCGGGATCACCGGCATGACGAAGGCTGTGCCGGCAGCCCGCGGATGCCAGCGTTCAATGCTTACTTAACGGCAGCGATGCCGCAGTCTTGAGCCGGGCGGGTCAGAAACCCAGGCTGGACAGCAGATCGTCCACGTCATCCTGCCCGGACACCACATCCTCTCGTTTTTCCGCGGCGACCTGCGGCCCCTCGCCCTTGGCCGAACGCTCCAGCGCGGCCTGGTGGCGCATGCTCACGTGGTCGTGCTCGATTCCGGCGTAACGGTCCACCTGGCCGGCCATCCAGACCAGCTTCACGAGGTTGCTCTCGACCTCGGTGACCAGCTTGGTGACACGCTTGATCACCTGGCCGGTCAGGTCCTGGTAATCCTGCGCCAGCAGGATGTCATTGAGCTGCGAGGACAACTGGCCGGCGTTCTCGCCGCTGCGCACGAGGAACTGTTCGATGCGCTTGGCCAGCTCGCGGAAGCCGTCAGCGTCGATTTCCCGGCGCATGAAGCGTTGCCACTCCTGGTGCAGCTCCCGCGAATCGTCGCCCAACTGGTTGACCAGCGGGGCGCTCTGCTCCACCAGGTCCATGGTCCGGTTGGCGGCCTTCTCGGTCATTTCCACCACGTAGGAAAGACGATCGGTGGCATCGGCGATCTGCGACATTTCCTGCGCGTGGGGGGAATGCGGGTCGATCTGGAAATCGACGATGGCGTTGTGCAGTTCGCGGGTCAGCTTGCCCACTTCCTGGTAGAGGCCACGGTCCCTGGCCTGGCTGAGCTCCTGGATCAATTGCACCGCCTGCTGGAAGTGCCCCCGTTCGAGACAGTCCACCAGTTCGCGCGCGTGTTTTTTCAGGGTCGATTCGAATTCGTCGCCCGTGGAATCGTTACCAAGCACCATGACACCCTCTTGGCCGGCTTCAGCCGTTGACCCGCTCGAAAATCTTCTCGATCTTTTCCTTCAGGACCTGAGCGGTGAAGGGTTTGACCACATAGCCGTTGACCCCGGCCTGGGCCGCTTCGATGATCTGGTCGCGCTTGGCCTCGGCGGTGACCATCAGCACCGGCAGGTGCTTGAGGCGCTCGTCGGCGCGAACCGCGCGCAGCAGATCGATGCCGGTCATGCCCGGCATGTTCCAGTCGGTGACGAGAAAGTCGAAATTGCCGCTGTGCAGCATCGGCAGCGCCGTGGTGCCGTCGTCGGCCTCGGCGGTATTGGTGAAGCCCAAGTCCCGCAAGAGGTTCTTGATGATGCGTCTCATCGTGGAAAAGTCGTCCACGATGAGAATTTTCATGTTCTTGTCCAAGTAAACCTCCGTACAGACCAGAGCGCGCCCCAGGGGACGCGCCACACATTCTTTTGCGTTAACGGTTACAAGCTGCGGTCGAGGCCGGTTCAGGCCGACCGCCAATCGGCCAGGCGCGCGCGCAAACGCGCGGCGCACTGGCTGTGCAACTGGCTGACCCGCGATTCGCTGACGCCCAGTACCTCGCCGATCTCCTTGAGGTTGAGTTCCTCGTCGTAATACAACGCCAGCACCAGGCGCTCGCGCTCCGGCAACTTGGCGATGGCATCCGCCAGGGCCGCCTGGAAACGTTCGTCGAGCAGGCCGTGGATCGGTTCGTTGTGACTGAGGCTGGTGTCTTCCGGCAATCCATGTTCGCCGTCCTGCAACAGGTCGTCGAAGCTGTACAGGCGGCTGCCCTGCGTGTCGCTGAGGATGCCGTAGTAATCTTCGAGGCTCAATTGGAGTTCGGCAGCAACTTCGTGATCTTTAGCGTCGCGCCCGGTTCTCGCCTCGATCGCGCGGATCGCGTCGGTCACCATGCGCGTGTTGCGGTGCACCGAACGCGGCGCCCAGTCGCCCTTGCGGACCTCGTCGAGCATGGCCCCGCGGATGCGGATGCCGGCATAGGTCTCGAAGCTGGCGCCCTTGCCGGCGTCGTATTTCTTCGCGGCCTCGAGCAGGCCGATCATGCCGGCCTGCATCAGGTCCTCCACCTGCACGCTGGCCGGCAGGCGGCCGAGCAGGTGATAGGCGATGCGCTTGACCAGTGGTGCGTAACGCTGGATCAGTTGCTCCTGGGAGTTCTGCGCTTGCGCCTTGCTATACATACGCACTCCAGAGGCCGCTGTCATACGGCCGAACCTGTCGCGGGGTGTTGGACCAGTCGTTCGACGAAGAACTCCAGGTGCCCGCGCGGGTTGGCCGGCAGCGGCCAGCTATCGACCTTCTGCGCGACCGCCTTGAAGGCCAGGGACGCCTTCGAGCGGGGGAATGCCTCGTATACGGCTCGCTGTTTCTGCACGGCCTTGCGTACCGACTCGTCGTAAGGGATGACACCTACATACTGTAGTGCGACGTCGAGGAAACGGTCAGTGACCTTGGTCAGTTTGGCGAACAGGTTGCGTCCTTCCTGCGGGCTGTGGGCCATGTTGGCCAGGACCCGGAAGCGGGTCATGCCGTGGTCACGGTTGAGCAGTTTGATCAGGGCGTAGGCATCGGTGATCGAGGTCGGCTCGTCGCAGACGACCAGCAGCACCTCCTGCGCGGCGCGGACGAAACTGACCACCGAATCGCCGATCCCGGCGGCAGTGTCGACGACCAGGACATCGAGGTTGTCGCTGATATCGCTGAACGCCTGGATCAGCCCCGCATGCTGCATCGGCGAGAGGTGCACCATGCTCTGCGTGCCGGAGGCCGCGGGAACGATGCGCACGCCACCGGGACCGAGGAGGAGGACATCGCGCAGTTCGCAGCGTCCCTCGATCACGTCGGCCAGGGTGCGCTTGGGCGTGAGTCCCAGCAGGACGTCGACGTTGGCCAGGCCGAGGTCGGCATCCAGCAGCATGACGCGACGGCCGAGATCGGCCAGAGCCAGTGCCAGGTTCACCGACACATTGGTCTTGCCGACGCCGCCCTTGCCGCCAGTTACTGCGATCACCTGTACGGGATGCATGCTACCCATCTGCTTCATACCTTGTGTTGTCGTCTTCCCGGAACGCCCCTTCCAGCGCTCTCCGGTATTGGCGGGAACGATGCGCCATCGCTCCCGGCCCGGCGGAAGCCACCTTCGCTTCCGTCACCCGCGCCACGCGCGGTTCTTCCCACGTCCTCAGCCGGCACGCCGCGCCGGTTGCTGGTAGAGCCCGGCGAACATCTCGGCCATGGCGTCCTCGCTGGGCTCTTCCGGTGCCTGCAGGCTCACCGCCCGGCTGACCAGTTGGTGACTGCGCGCCACCTGCAGGTCGTCCGGAATCCGCGGCCCATCCGCCAGATAGGCTACCGGGAGACGCTGGGCGATAGCCAGCGCCATCGATTCACCGAGGCTGCCCGCCTCGTCCAGCTTAGTCAGGATGCAACCCGCCAGCCCGCAGTGCCGATAGGTCTGGTAGGCCGACTTGAGCACCTGGCTCTGGCTGGTGGTGGCCATCACCAGGTAATTCTTCACGTTCAGGCTCGGCGACGCCAGTGCCTCGAGCTGCATGCGCAATGCCGGGTCGCTGGCCGGCAGGCCGGCGGTATCGATCAGCACCATGCGCTTGCGCGCCAGCGGCGCCAGGGCCTGGATCAGCGACTGGCCGGGATCGACCAGGGTCACCGGTACGTTGAGGATCCGACCGAGGGTCTTGATCTGCTCCTGGGCGCCGATCCGGTAGCTGTCCATGCTCACCAGCGCCAGGCTCTGGGCGCCGTACTTGAGGACGTAGCGCGCGGCCATCTTCGCCAGGGTGGTGGTCTTGCCGGCGCCTGCCGGGCCGACCAGGGCCAGTACGCCGCCCGCGTCGAGCGGGTCCTGCTCGGGGGTCTGCACGGCACGCGACAGGTGCGCCAACAGCATGCGCCAGGCCTGGCGCGTATCGCCCACCGCGGCGACCCGCTCCAGCAACGGCTTGCTCAGCTCCGCCGGCAAGCCCATGCGCTGCAGGCGCCGCCAGAGATTGGCCTGCTGCGGACGCTGGTGCTGCAACTGGCCCCAGGCGATGGAACCCAGTTGTACCTCGATCAGCTCGCGCAGGCCGTTCAGTTCGAAACGCATTGCCTCGAGGGTCTGGCCGCCCGCCTGGGGCTTGGCCTGCGCCGCCGTCATGGACTCGGCCAGGGTCGGACGCGCCGGCTTCTCCTCGGCGAACAATTGACGGTCCTTGCGCTGGGTTTCCGCCGGACGCGCCGTCAACTCGGCGCGCGCCTCGGCGATCCGCGCCTGGGTCTTGCGCAGCTCCACTTCCAGCGCCGGGTTGGGCTTGCTCGGCGCCGGCGGGGCCTGGTAATCCAACGCCGCGGTCAGCTCGATGCCGCCGGCGACCCGGCGGTTGCCGAGAATCGCGGCGTCCGGACCCAGTTCGTCGCGGACCAGTTTCATGGCCTGGCGCATATCGGCGGCGAAGAAGCGTTTGACTTGCATTGCCCGAACCCCTCAGTTCAGTAGTCTTGCCGGCAACCTCAGGTTGCCCGGTGTGCCGGCCCTGGAGCCGGCGCAGCCCTCGTTCAGTTCTGTCCCACCGTCGCGACGATGGTGACTTGCTTGTTGTCCGGGATTTCCTGGTAGGCCAGCACATGCATGCTGGGCACCGCCATCCGCGCGAAGCGCGACATCATCGAGCGGATCGGTCCGGCAACCAGCAGGATCGCCGGCTTACCGAGCATCTCCTGGCGTTGCGCGCTCTCGATCAGCGAGCGTTGCAGCTTCTCGGCCATCCCCGGCTCCAGCAACATGCCGTCCTCGGAGCCTTGTCCGGCCTTCTGCATGCTGTTCAGCAAAATCTGTTCCAACCTCGGCTCGAGCGTGATCACAGGCAGCTCCGGCTCAAGCCCGACAATGCTTTGCACGATTGCGCGGGACAACGCGACGCGAACCGCGGCGACCATCGCGCCGGGATCTTGACTCCGTGGAGCGACGTTGGCGATGGCCTCGGCGATGGTACGGATGTCGCGCACCGGCACCTGCTCCTGGAGCAGCGCCTGCAGGACCTTGAGCAGGGTGGACAGGGAAATCAGCCCCGGCACCAGCTCTTCCGCCAGCTTCGGCGAGCTGCGCGCGAGCAATTGCAGGAGCTGTTGCACTTCTTCATGGCCCAGCAGCTCGTGGGCGTGCTTGTGCAGCACCTGGTTCAGGTGAGTGGCGACCACGGTGCTCGCATCCACCACGGTGTAGCCCAGCGACTGCGCCTGGTCGCGCTGGCCGGGCTCGATCCATACCGCCTCCAGGCCGAAGGCCGGGTCCTTGCCGGCGATGCCGTTGAGGCTGCCGAATACCTGGCCGGGGTTGATCGCCAGCTCGCGATCGGGATAGATCTCCGCTTCGGCCACACTGACCCCCATCAGGGTCAGACGGTAGGCGTTGGGCAGCAGGTCGAGGTTGTCGCGGATGTGCACCGAGGGCATCAGGAAGCCCAGCTCCTGGGACAGCTTCTTGCGTACGCCCTTGATCCGCGCCAGCAGTTGCCCGCCCTGGTTGCGGTCGACCAGCGGGATCAGCCGGTAGCCGACTTCCAGGCCGACCATGTCCACCGGGGTGACGTCGTCCCAACCCAGTTCCTTGACCTCCTGGGCGCGCTGCGCCGGCAGCAGCTCCTGCTGGCGCTGCACCTCCTGCTCGGCGACCTGCTTGGCCTTGTTCTGCCGGTGCCAGATCCAGTAGGCGGCAGCGCCGGCCAGGGCGCCGAGGCCGATGAAGGAAACATGCGGCATGCCCGGCACGGCGCCCATGGCGATCAGGATCGCCGCGGAAATCGCCAGCGCCTTGGGCGAGGCGAACATCTGCCGGTTGACCTGCTGGCCCATGTCCTCGGAACTGGAGACCCGCGTCACCATGATCGCCGCCGCGGTCGACAGCAGCAGCGACGGCAGTTGTGCCACCAGGCCGTCACCGATGGTCAGCAGGGCGTAGACCTTGCCGGCATCGCCGAAGGACATCGAATGCTGGATCATGCCGATGGCGACGCCGCCGATCAGGTTGATGAAGAGAATCAGCAGGCCGGCGATGGCGTCGCCGCGGACGAACTTGCTGGCACCGTCCATCGAACCGTAGAAGTCGGCCTCCTGGGCCACCTCGCTGCGGCGCTTCTTGGCTTCCTCCTGCTCGATCAGGCCGGCGTTGAGGTCGGCGTCGATGGCCATCTGCTTGCCGGGCATGGCATCCAGGGTGAAGCGCGCGCTGACTTCGGAAATCCGCCCGGCGCCCTTGGTCACCACCACGAAGTTGATGATCATGAGGATCGCGAACACCACCACCCCGACCACGTAGTTGCCGCCGATCACCACTTCGCCGAAGGCCTGGATCACCTTGCCTGCGGCGCCATGGCCGTCGTGGCCGTGGAGCAGCACCACGCGGGTCGAAGCAACGTTCAGCGCCAGGCGCAACAGGGTCGCCACCAGCAGGATGGTCGGGAACACGGCGAAGTCCAGCGGCCGCAGGGCGTACACGCAGACCAGCAGGACGACGATGGACAGGGCGATGTTGAAGGTGAACAGCACGTCCAGCAGGAATGGCGGGATCGGCAGGGTCATCATCGCCAGCATGGCCAGCAGCAGGACCGGCACGCCGAGGCTGCCGCGCCCCAGTCCCGCCAGGTTGCTGCGCACATTGCTGATCAGTTGCGTGCGATCCACTCTCGACTCCCCTGCCCTGCGTATGGCGCCCGTGGGTGGGCGCCGAACAAACTTTTGACGCCGGAATGCGCGTCGGGCGGGTCATTGCAGGAACCGTTCCAACTTTTCAATTCATTGATTGAAAAGGGTTTTCGCCAATCACCAACTACCGGAGGCGCCACCGCCGCCACTCGAGCCTCCGCCGCCGGAGAACGAGTCCGAAGACGAACTGGACGAACTGGACGACGAGGAACCCGATGAGCTAGCGTAATCGCCGCCGCGTCGACGCCCTCCCCCCGAGCCGCCGGCGCTGAAATTGCAACCGATGAGCAGCGGCAGGCAAGCGGCGGGCAGGATGATCAGCGCCTCGATGCTGTTCAGCGGGTCGTCCACCAGCAACAGCAGGCACTCCAGGGCCAGGGTCAGCAGCAGGCCGAGCAGGCCCGGCAGGTAGGCCCAGCGCCGTCCTCTGCGCAGCCCCTGCCAGGCACCGGCCAGCATCAGCAGGGTCAGTCCCAGCGAAAGCGGCACGGCCAATCCGTAATGGAGCACCGGCAGGCCATAACGGCGGTAGGCCCAGAACAGCCCCAGCGCATAGAGCACAAGAATGGCGAAGAACCAGCGGGCACCGCGCGAATACTTGAGCAACGCGCCGAAGCCGACGCCCAGGACCGCCACCATCTCCGCCAGCGCCACCATCGCCCCTGCCGGCCAGTGCCGCCCCAGTGCCAGCGCCGCAGCGAGCGCCACTACCGCCCCCAGGGTCCAGTACCAGGCGCGCGGACGTACCAGCAGCGCCACCCCGCCGAGAGCGCCGAGCAGGAATGCGATAGCCAGGGTCTGCCGTACCGCGCCGGGCTCCAGCGGGTCGCGCGGCGGCGGCGGCAACGCCTCGCCGTCGATCAGTCGTACCAGGCGCTGCGCCGCCGCTTCCAGGCCGCCGGCGTAGTCTTGCTGACGGAACGCAGGGGTCATGTATTCGCGGATGATCCGCCCGGCATCGATGTCGGTGATCGTTCCTTCCAGGCCATAGCCGACTTCGATGCGCATGCGCCGGTCGTCCTTCGCCACCAGCACCAGGACGCCGTCATCGATCCCCTTGCGCCCCAGCTTCCACGCCTCGAAGACCCGCGTCGCATAGGCCTCGATGCTGTCCGGATAGGTGCTGGGCACCATCAGGATCGCTACCTGGGCACCCTTCCGGGCCTCCAGCGCGGCCAGCGAAGCTTCCAGGCGGGCACGCTCGGCGGCGTCGAGGGTCGCGGTAAGGTCGGTCACCCGCCGCGCCAGCGCTGGAACCTCCGCGGACTCGTAGCCCGCATCGCGCGCTGCCTCGGCCTCGGCGCCGACCGCCGATGCCTCCACGGCCTCCTCCTCGACATCGGACGCTGCCACCGCGACGGTGACCGGCACCGTCGCGGTGGCAACGGAGGGAATCGCGGCGGCGCAGAGCAGCATGCCGAACAGGCGAAGCATGGCGAGATAACGCGTGATTGCAGACATCCTTGTCTCCGAATGAAATGAACGGGAACCCATTACCAACTGCCCGAGGCACCGCCTCCGCCGCTGGAACCACCGCCCCCGGAAAAGCCGCCGGACGACGAGGAGGAAGAGGAGGAGGAACCGCCGCCGGAGCTTCCCGACGAGCCTCCACCACCCCCACTCAGGCGTACCTGGCCGAACACCAGCAGCCCGAGCATGAGCTGGAACGGTAGCAGGGCCAGCCAGACCAGCGGTGCGTCCAGGCCACCGGACAGCAATCCGAGCAGCAGGTAGGCCGCCAGCAACGCCCATAGTCGGCGGTGGAAACTTTTCCGCCGCTCGCGCCACAGCGAGCGCATCAGGCGGTAGTTCGACCAGCAGAGAACCGCCAGCATCAGCACCCCGGCCGGCCACAGCAGGCCGTAGATGAAGGACACCGCGCTGAACCAATGCGCCGCCAGCCCGAGCAGGGCTACATAGACCAGTACGCCGATCACTAGGTAGAAGGCCGGGCGCACCGTCCACAGCGCGCCGAAGGTCGCGCCGCCGACCAGCATGCACAGCGGAGCGACCAGCAGCACGCTCATCCATTCGCCGGAAGCGCCGGCCAGCGTGCCCAACAGCCAGCAGAGCAGCGCCCCGCCGAGCAGCCAGGGCCAGCGCAGCGCCCGGGCACTCAACAGCACTCCGGCCAACGATCCGTAGATGAAGGCGACCAGCAGCGCCCAGGCTTCCGCCGGCAATTGCCCCAGCGAGACTTTCGGCGCACCCGACGACGCGGCCGCCGGCAGCGTTTCGCCGTCGACCAGGCGGATCAGCTCGTCCACCGCGGCCTCGATCCCGCCGGCGTAGTCGCCCTCGCGAAATGCCGGGGCCATCCGCTCGCGAATGATCCGTCCGGCGACCACATCGGGCACCGCACCCTCCAGGCCGTAGCCGACCTCGATGCGCATGCGCCGGTCATCCTTGGCCACCACCAGCAGCAGACCGTCGTCGACCGCCTTGCGGCCGAGCTTCCAGGCCTGGAACAACTTGTCGGAGAAGGCTTCGATATCGAGGGTACCGGTAGTCGGCAGCATCACCACCGCGATCTGCGCACCGCGTCGCCGCTCCAGCGCCTCGAGCTTCTCCACCAGGCGTTGGCGCGTCGCCTCGTCCAGCGTGTGGGTGGCATCCACCACCCGCTCCGACAGGGGCAAGGCGACCCATTCCGCCGGCGCTTCGGCGTGCGCAGGCATCCAGGGCAGCAGCCAGGCCAGGGCGAGCAACAGGAGGACAGGCGGGAAAATACGATCAGACAAGGTTCGATCCATGAACGGCAAAGCTCTCATCCCAAGCGGGTATCGGCCAAGGCTGCCACAGCGCGGCGCGTAGCTCCAGCCAGGTCACTCGTCGCGACGCAGGTCCGGCGGGATCGGCAGGTCCTTCAACGGGCTCGGCCGCTTGCCCTTGCCGGCCTGGTACTGCTTGAGCTGGTAGACATAGGCCAGCACCTGGGCCACGGCGAGATAGAGCCCGGCGGGAATCTCCTGGTCCAGCTCGGTGGAGTAGTACACCGCTCGCGCCAGCGCCGGCGACTCCATGACCATCACCTTGTGCTCCTGGGCCACCTCGCGGATCTTCAGGGCCAGGAAATCGTTGCCTTTGGCCAGCAGCAGCGGCGCCCCGCCGCCCGCCGGGTCGTACTTCAGGGCTACGGCGAAGTGGGTCGGGTTGGTGATCACCACGTCGGCCTCCGGCACCGCCGCCATCATCCGTCTCTGCGCCATCTCGCGCTGCATCTGGCGGATCTTCGACTTGACCTCGGGCTTGCCCTCGGAGTCCTTGTATTCGTCGCGGACTTCCTGCTTGGTCATCAGCAGCTTCTGGCGGTTGTCCCAGATCTGGTAGGGCACGTCCACCGCGGCGATCAGCAGCAGGCTGCAGGCCATCCAGAAGGCGCTCCAGCCGACCACCCGCACGCTGTGCAGGATCGCCTGCTCGAGCGGCTGGTGCGCCAGCGCCAGGAGGGCGTCGCGGTCGGCGGAGAGCACCAGCAGGGCCACCGCCAGCACCACCAGGAACTTGATCAGCGCCTTGCTCAGTTCGAGCAGCGACTTGGCGGAAAACATCCGCTTCAGCCCCGACAGCGGGTTGAGCCGGCTGAACTTGGGTTGCAGGGCGTCCATCGAGAACAGCCAGCCGCCGAGGGCGATCGGCCCGACGATCGCCGCCACCAGCAGCATCAGCAGGATCGGCCAGAGCCCCTGGGCAGCCAGGTAGGCCGAAGCGCCGAGCAATTGCAGCATGCTCTCGGTATTCATCGCGGTTTCCCGGGACAGCTCGAAATTGCTGCGCATCAGGCGCAACAGGGCGCCCGCCAGGTCGGCGCCGTAGATCAGCAGGCCGCCGGCGCCGGCCATGAGGATGGCCAGGGTGTTCAGCTCCCGCGAACGCGGCAACTGCCCTTTCTCGCGCGCCTCGCGGCGGCGTTTCTCCGTGGGTTCCTCTGTCTTGTCCTGCCCGCTTTCGCTCTCGGCCATGGCTATTTCGCCCGCACCAGTTCACGGAGGAATTGCAGGGCCTCGCCGGCCAGCACCTGGTACTGGCTGAGCAGGTCGGCGGTGCCGATCCAGAGGATCACCAGGCCCAGCACCAGGGTCAACGGAAAGCCGATGGAGAAGATGTTCAGTTGCGGCGCCGCGCGGGTCATGGCGCCGAAGGCGAGGTTCACCACCAGCAGCGCGGTGATCGCCGGCAGCGCCAGCAGCAGTGCCGCGCCCATCACCCAGCCGAGCTTGCCGGCGATGATCCAGAAATGGTTGCCGCTCAGGCCCTCGCCCACCGGCAGGGTGACGAAGCTCTCGGCGATTACCTCGAACACTACCAGGTGTCCGTTCATCGCCAGGAACAGCAGCGTCACCAGCATGGTGAAGAACTGGCCGAGCACCGGCACCGAGACGCCGTTGGCCGGGTCGACCATGGAAGCGAAGCCCAGGCCCATCTGCATCGAGATGATCTGCCCGGCGATCACGAAGGCGTGGAACAGCAACTGCAGGGAAAAGCCGAGCAAGGCGCCGACCAGGATCTGCTCGCCGATCAGCAGCATGGCCTTCATGCTCAGCGCGTCCACCTGCGGCATCGGCGGCAGGTTCGGCACCAGCACCACGCAGACGCCCAGCGCCAGGTACAGTCGCACCCGCACCGGCACCAGCTGGGTGCCGATCACCGGCATGGTCATCAGCAGCGCCGCGACCCGGAACAGCGGCAGCACGAAGCTGGCGATCCAGCCGCCGATCTGCGCGTTGGTCAGCTCCAGCATCAGCCGATCAGCAGCGGGATGTTGCCGATCAGCGTCTGGGTGTATTCCATCAGCTGCCGCAGCAGCCAGGGACCCAGCACGATCAGGGTGAGCAGGATCACCATCAGGCGCGGCAGGAAGCTCAGGGTCTGTTCGTTGATCTGGGTGGCGGCCTGGAACATCGCCACCACGAGACCGACCAGCAGGCTCGGAACCACCAGCACGCCGACGATCATCGCCGTCAGCCACAACGCCTCGCGGAACAGGTCGAGTGCCACCTCAGGGGTCATGTCTCTCTCCAGCGCGCCAGCGGCGCGTCAAGCCGGCGGCACCGCTAGACGGTGCCGAAACTGCCCGCCAGCGTCCCGATGATCAGCGCCCAGCCATCCACCAGGACGAACAGCATGATCTTGAACGGCAGGGAAATGATCAGCGGCGACAGCATCATCATGCCCATCGCCATCAGCACGCTGGACACCACCAGGTCGATGATCAGGAACGGGATGAAGATCATGAAGCCGATCTGGAACGCGGTCTTCAGCTCGGACGTGACGAAGGCCGGGACCAGGATGGTCAGCGGCGTCGCCTCCGGGCTGCCGATGTCGGTGCGCTTGGACAGGCGGACGAACAGCTCCAGGTCGGAGGTGCGAGTCTGCGCCAGCATGAACGCCTTCAGCGGTACCTCGGCCTTTTGCAGGGCTTCCTGGGCGGGAATCTGCTCGTTCAGGTAGGGCTGCAGGGCCTGGCTGTTGATCTTGTCGAACACCGGGGCCATGACGAACATGGTCAGGAACAGCGCCAGCCCCACCAGCACCTGGTTCGACGGCGTCGATTGCAGGCCCAGCGCCTGGCGCAGGATGGAGAAGACGATGATGATCCGGGTGAAGCTGGTCATCAGCATGACGAACGCCGGGATGAAGCTCAGCGCGGTCATGATCAGCAGGATCTGCAGGCTGACCGAATACTCCTGCTGGCCCTGGCCGTTGGTGGTCACGGTGATCGCCGAGATCGATGTCGGGTCGGCGGCCAGCGCCGGCCACGGCGCCAGCAGCAGAAGGCAGAGCGCGGCGAGCGCGCCGGCCAGGGAGATGCGCGGAGTCATGGCTTGCCCTTGGGGTCCTTGTTCAGCAGCTCCAGCAGGCGCTGGGCGAATTCCGGCGTGGCCGGCTCGCCGTCCGGCGGGTGTACCGGCTCCTTGAGCACGTGCAACGGCGTGATCCGGCCGGGCGTCAGGCCGAGCAGGATCTGCTCCTCACCGACCTGCACCAGCACCAGCCGGTCGCGCGGACCCAGCGGCTGGCTGGCAAGGGTGCGGATCAAGCGGTTGCCGCGCGGACCGGCCTGTTGCACCCGGCGCACCAGCCAGGCGAGCAGGAAGATCAGGCCGATCACCAGGCCCAGGCCGAGCACCAGTTGGGCCAGTTGCGCGGCGGCGCCGGAAGCGGCGCCCACCGTCGGCGCGGCGGCACCCGTCGTCCCCTCGGCGGCGCACAGCGGCGCGCTCAGCGAGGCGAGTGCCGGCAGGAAGCCGGCGAACAGGTAGCGACGCATGTCAGCGCAGCTTCTTGATGCGTTCGCTGGGACTGATCACGTCGGTCAGGCGGATGCCGAACTTCTCGTTCACTACCACCACCTCGCCGTGGGCGATCAGGGTGCCGTTGACCAGTACGTCCAGCGGCTCGCCGGCCAGGCGATCGAGTTCGATCACCGACCCCTGGTTGAGCTGCAGCAGGTTGCGGATGCTGATGTCGGTATGCCCGACCTCCATGGAAATGGTCACCGGGATGTCCAGGATCACATCCAGGTTGGGCCCCTCCAGGCCGGAAATGGTCGGTGCCTTCGGCGAAGCGCCGAACTCTTCCATCGGCGCCCGCGGGGTACTCGGCTCCGCCACGGGAGTCGCGCCGCCCTGGGCCATCAGCGCATCGATGTCGTCCTGGCTGGCGTCGCCCGCCTCGGCCAGCGCCGCCGCCCACTCGTCGGCCAGTGCCTGTTCCTCGGTGGTCACTTTTTCTTCGTCTGCCATGGTTCGTCTTTCCTCCGGGGGAAGCGGTCAGCGCGAGCGCTCGACCGCTTCGAGAATCTGTAGCGCCAGGTTGCCCTTGTGGGCGCCCAGCTTGACCTTGAAGGCGGGCACGCCGTTGGCGCGCATCACCATGTGTTCCGGCATCTCCACCGGGATCACGTCGCCCGGCTGCATGTGCAGGATGTCGCGCAGCTTGAGCTGGCGGCGGACCACGGTGGCGCCGAGCGGTACCTGGACGTCCAGCACGTCCTCGCGCAGGGCCTTGATCCAGCGCTCGTCCTGGTCGTCGTGGTCGGACTGGAAACCGGCGTCGAGCATCTCGCGGATCGGCTCGATCATCGAATAGGGCATGGTGATGTGCAGGTCGCCGCCACCGCCGTCCAGTTCGATGTGGAAGGTGGAGACCACCACCACCTCGCTGGGACTGACGATGTTGGCCATGGCCGGGTTGACCTCCGAGTTGACGTACTCGAAGTTCATCTCCAGCACCGCCTGCCAGGCTTCCTTCAGATCGACGAAGGCCTGCTCCAGCACCATCCGCACCACCCGCAGTTCGGTCGGGGTGAACTCGCGGCCCTCGATCTTGGCGTGGCGGCCGTCGCCGCCGAAGAAGTTGTCCACCAGCTTGAACACCAGCTTGGCGTCGAGGATGAACAGCGCGGTGCCGCGCAGCGGCTTCATCTTCACCAGGTTGAGGCTGGTGGGAACGTACAGCGAGTGCACGTACTCGCCGAACTTCATCACCTGCACGCCGCCGACCGCGACGTCGGCCGAACGGCGCAGCAGGTTGAACATGCTGATGCGGGTGTAGCGGGCGAAACGCTCGTTGATCATCTCCAGGGTCGGCATGCGGCCCCGGACGATGCGGTCCTGGCTGGTCAGGTCATAGGACTTGACCGATCCCGGCGTCGCCTCGACTTCGGTTTCCACCAGGCCATCGTCGACGCCGTGCAACAGCGCGTCGATTTCATCCTGGGAAAGCAGATCTTGCACGGCCATGGGATACCTACTGCAGCACGAAATTGGTGAACAACACTTGTTCGATAGCCAGTTGGCCGGTTTCCTTCTTGGCCAGTTCCTGCAATCCGGCGGTCGCCTGCTGGCGGAGCATTTCCTTGCCCACCGGAGTCACCAGCGAGTCGAAACTCTGACTCGAGAACAGCATCACCAGTTTATTGCGAACCAGCGGCATGTGCTCGCGCAATGCGTCCATCTGCGCCTTGTCGCGCCCCATCAACGCGACGCCGACCTGCATGTAGCGCTGCCGGCCGTTCTGGTTGAAGTTGACGACGAAGGCCGGCGCCAGGATCTCGTAGAGCGCCGGCTGCTTGCCCGGCTTCGCCGCCTCGCTGGCGACTTCCTCGGTCTTCTCGGCCTTCAGCGACTTGCTGAGGAAGAACCAGGTGCCGCCCACCGACAGGCCGATCGCCAGCAGCAGGCCGACCACGATCAGCAGGATCAGCTTCAGCTTGCTCTTGCCGCCGCTCGGAGCCCCCGCGTCGGCGGGTGTCGCCTCTTTCTTAGCCATGCCAAAAATCCGTCGCTATAGCGTCAAATGAAGGGTTTCACAGGGGCAGAGCAAGGGTTGTGCCATTTCTGC
Organism: Pseudomonas sp. HMSC076A11; assembly: GCF_001810205.1. Taxonomy (NCBI): domain Bacteria; kingdom Pseudomonadati; phylum Pseudomonadota; class Gammaproteobacteria; order Pseudomonadales; family Pseudomonadaceae; genus Pseudomonas; species Pseudomonas sp. HMSC076A11. Next base: position 72,536 of record NZ_KV800312.1, read on the forward strand.
AACGCCGCCCCGCCTCCTGGGACCAGCCCCGGAGGGCTGTCCGAGATGATAGACGGCGCGGATATTACAGCCTGGCCACAGGAAATCATCCCCGTCTTTTGCGAAATTGCCCGCTCCGGAAAAAGAAAGGCCTCCCGCAGGAGGCCCAAAGGGGAAATGCAGTCGTTCGCCTCAGGCGTAGTAGTCGACCAGACCGCGCGCCGCCGACGCACCCGGCCGGCTGCGGATCTCGCTGACTCCGGCGAGGGTTTCCTCATCGCCCGAGGCCTCGCCGGCCAAGCCGCGTCCGCGCGCCGATCCGCCCTCGCCCTGCTGCTGGCCCTGCCAGCCCCGCGCCAGCGACTGGTCGGAGACGTTCACGTCGAGCTGGTTCATGCCCTGCTGGCTGAACATGTCGCGCAGCCGGTGCATCTGGCTTTCCAGGGCGTCGCGAACGCCGGCGTTGGGACTGGCGAAGGTCACCTGGGTCTGGTCGGCGGTCATGTGGATGCGCACGTCCAGGCGTCCCAGCTCGGCGGGGTCGAGCTGGATCTCCGCCGACTTCAGGTTCTGGCTGGACATCCACATCACCCGGTCCACCACCGCCTCGCTCCAGCCGTTCTGCTGCATCGCCACCGGCTGGCCGGGCACCGTGCCGTTCACCGGACGGTTGGTCAGGGCCTGTTGCGCCATGGCCTGGGTCAGCCCGTTGAGCTTGGCCGCGAAAGGTTCACCGCGGGGTTCCGCCTTGCTCTCCAGCAGGCTCTCGGAGGCGGCGCTGGCGACGGCCGGCTCGGCGGTCTGCTGCAACTGGGCCTCGAGCGCCTTGCCGTCGACGGCCTTGGTCAAGGAATCCGAGGTCAGGCCGGCAAGGGCATCGCCGAGGTTCGCCTGGCGGGGATCGGCGCTCTTCGCCGGCCCGCCTTTCGCCGTCTGCGCGGCGTCCTGGGCGCCCTGCTCCAGGGCCATGTTCACCGCCGGCACGCCGTTGAGCTTGACCAGGGTCGGGTCGCTGCTGGCTTCGGTAAGGCTGGCCGGAGCACTGCTGGCCGTCGGCACGGCCGGCGGCAGCAAAGTCGCCTGGGTATTCTCGTCGAGCATCGGCACGGCGCCGCCGAGGCCGAGCAGTTGCAGCGGATCGACCGGCGTTTCGACTTTATCTTCGCCGTCGGCCTTGGCCTGGCCGTCGGCCGGCAAAGGCTTGCCGTCTTCGGCAACGGCCGGCTGCCTGGCGGCATCCGTCGGCTGCGCTTCGACGGCGTCCTTGCCGGCGTCCCGTGGCTTGTCCCGCGAACCCTTCGCGGGACCGTCAGCGCGCTCGGCGGGCTTCTTCGCGGTCTCCTTGGCATACATGTCGGAGAAGCTGGAAGTCTTGTCGTTACTGGGCTCAGGCGTTTTCTGCTGGCTCTTCGGCGCAGCGGCCTTGGGCTTTACATCAGGCGTCGGCGGCAACAACACACCAGGGGCGACGGCCATGGGAATTCTCCATTTGCGAAGGGATTGCATCGTGGCTTGCGCAAGGGATGGAGCAAGGTCCGGGCCAACTTCGCCGAGAGCGTCCGTGAAACGCTCGCCAGGGCGCCGCAGCAGGCACGCTCGCTTTGCCCGCAGGTCCCGTCTGGACTACAATCCAGAGCCGCATCCCTCCCGAGGTAGTACCCTGATGTCCTTCGCCGAAAAACTGTCCCGTCTGCAAGCCTTCCTCGATGCCGATGACCTGCACGAAGAAGCGCTGGACTACGTGGCGACCCACGGCTACCTGACCGCCCTCTCCATCTGCCCGGAGCAGGTGCCGGAGCGGGAGTGGATCGACGCCCTGTTCGCCGAACCGCCGCACTACCGCAGCGATGAGGAGCGCCAGGAGATCGAGACTTCCCTCGAGCAGCTCAAGGCGCACATCACCCGCGTGCTGGCCAGCGACGAAGACCTTGAGCTGCCCTGCGACCTCGACCTCGGCGACGAGCCGGACGACTCCGACCTGCGCGGCTGGTGCATCGGCTTCATGGAAGGCGTGTTCCTTCGCGAGGAAGTCTGGTTCGAGCAGGCCGAGGAGGAAGTCAGCGAGTTGCTGCTGCCGATCATGGTCGGCTCCGGCCTGTTCGACGAGCAGCCCGAGTTCGACGAGATCGCCCGCGACCGCCACCTGGTGGACGACATGGTCGCGCAGATTCCCGACCTGCTGACCAACCTGTTCCTGCTCTGCCAGGCGCCGGAAGAAAAGCCCGCCCTGCTCAAGCCGCGCACGCACTAAGGAGCGCCGCGGTGGCGCAGCGGGAAATTCGCCCGAGCGCTCGCGCCTGGGTGCGCTATAGCCTCCAGGCCGTGGGTTTCCTAAGCGTAGCCCTGGGCGTGATCGGCATCTTCCTGCCGGTGCTGCCGACCACGCCTTTCCTGCTCCTCGCGGCGGCCTGCTTCATGCGCAGCTCGCCGCGCTTCTACCACTGGCTGGTCGGCCATCCACGGCTCGGCCCGTGGATCCGCGACTATCTCGACGGCGAAGGCATCCCGCTCAAGGGCAAGGTCTACGCCATCGGCCTGATGTGGGCCAGCATCGCCCTTTCCTGCTACCTGGTCCGACGCCCCTGGGCCCAGGGCTTCATGCTGACCAGCGCGGTACTGGTCAGCATCTATATCCTCCGCCAGAAGACCCGCCCGCCGCACGACGCCTGAGGGCCCGCTCAGGACAGCGCCGGATCGCCCTCGCCCAGCGGCAAGCGGTCGCCGGGCCCGCGTCGCTCGGGGCTCAGCACGGTGAAGCCGAAGGTGTTCCAGCCGTCCGCGCTGTCGACGAACACCGAACCGCCGTGCATGCTCGCCACCGCCTTGACGATGGACAGGCCGAGGCCATGGTTGGCCTCGCTGTTGCTGCGCGCCGCGTCGACCCGATAGAAGCGCTCGAACAGGTGCCTGCGGTGCTCGTCGGCGATCGGCACGCCGGGGTTGCTCACCGCCACCCGCACTTCGTCGCCACGCCGCTCGACGCCGACCCGCAGCGTGCCGCCGGCGGCGGTGTGCTGGGCGGCGTTGTACAGCAGGTTGGTCACCGCCCGCTGGAACAGGGCGCGCTCGACCAGCGCGCGGGCCTCGCCGCGCACCTCGATACCGACCCCGGCCTCGTCGAAGATCACCTCGAGGAAATCTACCGTGGTGGCGATCTCGCCGGCCAGCGAGGTTTCCTCGCGCTCGCAGGCCAGGCGTCCCTGGTCGGCGCGGGCGAGGAACAACATGTCGTTGACGATCGCCCGCAGCCGCTCCAACTCCTCCAGGTTGGATTGCAGGACCTCTTCGTAATGTTCGCCGCTGCGTTCGCGGGACAACGCCACTTGGGTCTGGCCGATCAGGTTGGTCAATGGCGTGCGCAGCTCGTGGGCGACGTCGGCATTGAACGACTCCAGGCGCACGTAGGCTTGCTCCAGGCGGTCCAGGGCGCCGTTGAACGCCCCCACCAGCTCGCGCAGCTCGGCCGGCAGCGGCGAGAGCTGCAAGCGCTGCGACAACTGCCGCGGGCTGATCCGCCGGGCCTCCTCGGAGAGCCGATGCACCGGCCACAGGCCCAGGCGGGCGATCCAGTGGCCAAGCAACGAGGCCAGCAGCACACCGAGGGCGGACAGGCCGAGCAGCCATTTCAGGGTGGAGGTCCGCGCCTCGTGGAACGCCGCGCTGTCGATGGCGGTGACGTAGGTCAGCCGCGGCCGCCCCTCGCGCGCCGGCAACACGCCGACCCGCGCAGTCAGCGCGTACCGGTGCTCCGGCAACTCCAGTTCGTAGCGGCCGGCGCCATCGGCGATCAGCCGCTGCACCGGTTCGCTGAAGCGCCCGTAGTGATAGCGCGGGTCGTCGCTGTCGATCCAGAAACGGATCAGCTCGTACTCCTGGCTCAGGTTGTCCAGCTTGCCCTGCAGGTGCGGCCAGCGCTCGGCCAGGTCGGGATGGTCGAGCATCCGCGAGACCATGTTGAAGCGCACGTCCACCTCGCCCTGCTGCAGGCGCTCGGTCTGGCGGTCGAGGATGCAATAGAGCATGGTGCCGATGAGGGCGAAGATCACCACCGCGGCGCCGGCGAACATTCCCGCCAGGCGGGTCGACAAGGACATGCCCACCTCAGCCCGACTCCGCCAGCGCACGGTTCTCCAGGACGTAGCCCATGCCCCGGATGGTATGCAGCAGCTTGTTCTCGAACGGACCGTCGAGCTTGGCGCGCAGGCGCTTGATCGCCACCTCCACGACATTGGTATCGGTATCGAAGTTGATGTCCCAGACCAGTTCGGCGATCGCCGTCTTCGATAGGATCTCGCCGCTGCGCTGGGCCAGCACGCAGAGCAGCGCGTACTCCTTGGCAGTCAGCTCCAGGCGAGTGTTGCCGCGGAAGACCTTGCGGCTGAGCAGGTCGATGGACAGGTCGGCGATGCGCATCTGCGAATGGCTTTCGTGGTTGCCGCCGCGCCGGGTCAGGGCCTGCAGGCGGGCAACCAGTTCGAGGAAGGAGAACGGCTTGATCAGGTAGTCGTCGGCGCCCTCGCGCAGCCCGCGCACCCGGTCTTCCACGCGCTCGCGCGCGGTGAGCATGATCACCGGGGTCTGCCGCCGCTCGCGCAACGCCCGCAGAACGCCGTAGCCGTCGACGCCCGGCAGCATCACGTCGAGCACGATCACGTCGTACTCGCCATGGAGCGCCAGGTGGCGACCGTCGATGCCGTTGTCCGCCAGGTCCACGGTGAACCCCTGTTCACTGAGGCCACGGTTCAGGTAGTCCGCCGTCTTCGCCTCGTCCTCGACAATCAGTACCCGCATCTATCGCCCGATCCTCTGTTCGCCTTCGCATCCCGGGCGGGACGCATGCCTGCCTGCATCCTAGCCACGCGCCGCCGTCCAGGAAAGCCGTGTCCGTTACGCCTCATGTCGCCGTCGCCCCAGCGGTTCCGCCGTCCGAGGTCGTCGCCCCGCGCCGGTGGAACAGCCGCTCCAGGGCCAGGTATACCACCGGCGTGCTGAACAGGGTCAGCACCTGGCTCACCAGCAGCCCGCCGACCACCGCGATGCCCAGAGGCTGGCGCAGCTCGGAACCGGTGCCGAAGCCGATCATCAGGGGTATCGCGCCCAGCAGCGCGGCCAGGGTGGTCATCATGATCGGCCGGAAACGGGTCAGGCAGGCCTGGTAGATCGCCTGCTCCGCGCTCATGCCCTGCTCGCGCTGGGCGACGATGGCGAAGTCGACCATGAGGATGCCGTTCTTCTTGACGATGCCGATCAGCAGCACGATGCCGATCAGCGCCATGATCGAGAAGTCCTGGCCCCAGGCCCAGAGCAGGAACACCGCGCCGATCCCCGCCGAGGGCAGGGTCGAAAGGATCGTCAGCGGATGCACGAAACTCTCGTAGAGCACGCCGAGGATGATGTACACCGCAATCAGCGCGGCGAGGATCAGCAGCGGTTGCGAGGCCAGCGAACTCTGGAAGGCCTGCGCCGCGCCCTGGAACACGCCGATAATGGTCGAGGGCATGCCGATCTCCTCCTGGGCGCGCTGCACCGCCTGCACCGCCTCGCCGAGAGACACCCCGGCAGCCAGGTTGAAGGACAGGTTGACCGCCGGGAACATGCCGTTGTGGTTGATCTGCAGCGGCCCGGAGCGCGGCGCCGCGACCTTGGCGATGGCCGACAGCGGGACCATCTCGCCGCTCAGCGGCGAGCGCAGGTAGAACCAGTCCAGGCTTTCCGCGCGGCCGCGCTGGCGCGCATCGAGTTCGAGGACCACCTTGTACTGGTTGACCTCGGTCTGGTACTCGCCGACCTGGCGCTGGCCGAAGGCGTCGTAGAGGGTCTGGCTGACATCCTCGGCGCTGAGGCCGAAACGCGCCGCGGCCACCCGGTCGATGTCCAGCGCGGTGACGCTGGCGCCGACCTGCAGGTCGTTGGACACATCCATCAGCCCCGGCACCTGCTTCAGGCGCTCGGTGAGGCGTTGCGCCCAGAGCGCCAGCTGGGTGCTGTCGCTGCTGCGCAGGGCGTACTGGTACTGGGTCCGCGAGGGTCCGGAACTGAGGTTGATGTCCTGCGCCGCGCGCAGGTAGAGCATGATTCCCGGCACCTTGGCCAGTTGCGGGCGCAGCCGGTCGATGAACTCGCCGACCGAGACATCGCGCTCGCCACGGTCCTTGAGGACGATCCAGAAACGTCCGTTGGCCAGGCTCTGGCTACCGCCGGTGACGCCCACCGCATGGTTGTAGCTCTGCACCGCCGGGTCGCTGGCGATGATCTCGGCCAGTTGCCGGTGCTTGGCGACCATGTCGTCGTAGGAGATATCCTCGGCAGCCTGGCTCGTGCCGAAGACGAAGGCGGTGTCCTGCAAGGGGAAGAAACCCTTGGGAATCCCGACGTAGCCGGCCACCGCCACCAGCACGGTAAAGGCGAAGCCGACCAGCATCAGCCGCTGGTGCCCGAGCGCCCAGCGCAGGCCGCGTTCGTAGCCGCCGGTCAGCCATTCGGCGAAGCCCTTTCTCGGCGCTTCGGCATGCCGCAATGCCGGCATGAAGCGCGAAGCCAGCATCGGCGCCAGGGTCAGCGAAGCGACCACCGAGATCAGGATCGCCACCGTCACGCTGACCGCGAATTCGCGGAACAGCCGGCCGACGATCCCGCCCATGAACAGCAGGGGAATGAACGCGGCGATCAGCGAGAAGCTGATGGAAATCACGGTAAAGCCGATCTCCGCCGCGCCCTTGAGCGCCGCCTCGACCTTCGAGGCGCCCGCTTCCAGGTGTCGGTGGATGTTCTCCACGACCACGATGGCGTCGTCGACGATGAAGCCGACAGCGATGATCAGCGCCACCAGGGTCAGGTTGTTGAGGGTGAAGCCGAGCACGTACATCGCCGCGAAGCTGGCGCTCAGGGACACCGCCAGCACCGTGGCGACGATCAGGGTCGCCGACAGCTGGCGGAGGAACAGGCCCATCACCAGCACCACCAGGCCAATGGTCAGCAGCAGGGTCAGTTCGACCTCGTGCAACGACGAGCGGATGGTCCGGGTGCGGTCGTTGAGCACGTCTACCTCGATGGTCGCCGGGAGCATCTCGCGCAGGCGTGGCAGCGCGGCCTGGATCGCGTCGGCGGTATCGACGATGTTCGCCCCAGGCTGGCGCAGGATCACCAGCGCCACCCCGGGCACGCCGTTCGGCCAGGCCTGCACGTAGTCGTCCTCGGGCGCCGAGACGATCCGCGCCACGTCCTTGAGGAACACCGGCGCGCCCTGGCGGTAGGCGACCACCAGGTCGTCATAGTCGCTGGCGTTGAACAACTGGTCGTTGGCCGCGAGGGTCGACACCCGCCCCTCGCCGTAGAGCGCGCCCTTGGCCAGGTTGACGCTGGCCGACTGCAACGACTGGCGCAGGTCGGCCAGGGTCAGCTGGTAGGCGGCGAGCTTCTCCGGCTGGGCCTGGATGCGGATCGCCGGGCGCTGCTGGCCGACCACGAAGATCTGCCCCACGCCGTTCACCTGGCTGAGCTGGCGGGCGAGGATGGTCTCGGCGTAATCGCTGAGTTCGATCAGCGGCATCATCTCCGAGTTGACCCGCAGGATCATGATCGGGCTGTCCGCCGGGTTGACCTTGCGCCAGGTCGGCAGGTTCGGCATGTCCACCGGCAGCCGCCCGGCCGCGGCGTTGATCGCCGCCTGGACCTCCTGGGCGGCGACGTCGATGCTCTTGTCGAGGCTGAACTGCAGGGTCAGGGTGCTGGTGCCCAGGGCGCTGCTGGAGGTCATCTCGGTGATCCCGGGAATCGCGCTGAACTGCACTTCCAAGGGGGTGGCCACCGACGAGGCCATGGTTTCCGGGCTACCGCCGGGCAGCAAGGCGTTGATCTGGATGGTCGGGAAGTCCGCCTCCGGCAACGGCGCCACGCCGAGCCGGAGGAACGCCAGCAGCCCCAGCAGCAGCGAGGCCAGGGTCAGCAGCGCGGTGGCGATCGGGTGCCGTACGCACCAGCCGGAAATCCCGGCGCGCGGCGTCACGGCCGCCGCTCCGTGGCCTGGGCCAGGCTCGGGCGCGGCTCCTGGATATCGACCAGGGCGCCTGGCATCAGCCGCGAGTGGCCGTCCACCACCACCTGGTCACCGCTGGCCAGGCCTTCCACCACACTGAGGCCGTCGATGTCCTGGAGCACCCGCACTGGCACCGCCTCGACCCGGTCGGCGGCGACCCGGTAGACGAAATTGCCCTCCAGGCCGCGGCGCACCGCCTTGCTCGACAGCACCAACTGGTCGCGCCGGACCCCGGTGTGCAGGCTCACCGCGACGAACTGCCCGGGCCAGAGCCGGGCCTGGCGGTTATCGAAGGAGGCGCGCACGCGGATGGTGCCGGTGGAACTGTCGATCTGGTTGTCGATGGTCAGCAACCGGCCCTCGCCCAGCGCGCTCCCGCCGTCGCGGCTGTAGGCGCGCACCGCCGCCTCGCCGCCGAGCAGCGCCTGCAACTGGGGCAACTGTTCCTGTTGCAGGGAGAAGACTACGGAGATCGGTGCGATCTGGGTCACGCTGAACAGGCCGAGACTGTCGCCGACCCGCACCAGGTTGCCGACATCGACGTTGCGGATACCGACCTTGCCGGATACCGGCGAGGTGATCCGGGTGTAGGACAGGCGCACCCGCTCGGCGTTGATGGTGGCATCGTTGGCCTTCAGGGTCGCGCGCAACTGGTCGACCGTCGCCTGCTGCTGGTCCAGCAGTTGGCGTGACACCGCACGCTCGGCATACAGGCTGCGGTAGCGTTGCAGGTCCTGCTCGGCGGATTTCAGCTGGGCCTGGTTACTCGCCCTGGAGGCCTGCGCCTGCTCCAGCGCGGCGACGACGGCGCGGTCATCGATGGTCGCCAGCAACTCGCCCGCCTCGACCATCTGCCCTTCGCTCACCAGCAGGCGGGTCAACTGGCCGTCGATCTGGGTGCGGATCACCACGTTGTGCAACGAAGTCACCGTGCCGATGCCGCTGACCTGTTGCTCGACGTCGCGCCGCTCCACCCGCGCCACGTTCACCGGGACCCTGGCCGGCGCGGGCGCCGCCTTCGCCCCGGCGTCGCCGCCGAGCCATGCCCAACCGCCGAAGGCGACCAGGCCCGCCGCCAGCACGCCCACCAGGACCCGTCCCCCACCACTGCGCAACGCCTGCATCTGTCCACCTTTCCCAGTGGCCGGCCTCGCGCGGCCGACTTCGTTCTTCTTTATAAGCAGCGCAGCGGGACCCCACCCTGACCCCTGAATGACAATCCTGTCAGTTTCGCCGGACACCCCGCGCTGGCAGGCCGCCCGGCGCTCTCGTAGACTTCGCTGAGTCCTTCCGGAGCCCGCTCGATGTCCCCAACCCCCGGCGCCCGCCGGCCCTGCCCCAGGGCCTACGCCCCCTGGCTGCTGTCGCTGGCGGCGACATTGCTGCTGGCAGTCGGCGCGGCGCTGGCGCAGTGGGACCTGGAGTCGATACTGAGCCGTGCCGAGCAGCGCTACGGCGAGCTGGGCGCGGCGAAATCACGCCTGGGCGACTGGGGCCGCCTGCTCGAACAGGGCGGCACGCTCGACGAAGCGGCCAAGCTGCGCGCGGTCAACGACTTCTTCAACCGGTCGCTGCGTTTCACCGACGACATCGAGATCTGGCAACAGGAAGACTATTGGGCGACTCCGGTCGAGGCGCTGGTCAAGGGCGCCGCCGACTGCGAGGACTACGCCATCGCCAAGTACGTGACCCTGCGTCGCCTCGGCGTCGCCAGCGACAAGCTGCGCATCACCTACGTCAAGGCCCTGCGCCTGAACCAGGCGCACATGGTGCTGACCTGGTACGCCAGCCCGGGCGCCGACCCACTGGTGCTGGACAACCTGATTGGCGAGATCCGCCCCGCTTCGCAACGTGACGACCTGTTGCCGGTGTACGCCTTCAATGCCGAGGGCCTCTGGCTGCCCGGCGCCGACGGCGGACGCCGGACCGGCGACAGCAAGAAGCTGTCGCGCTGGCAGGACCTGCTGACCAAGATGCGCGCCGAAGGCCTCGACCTCGACGCACCCAAGGAGGATTGAATGTCACTGCTCAAGCAATTGTTCCTCGCCATCTGCCTGTTCCTCGTCGTCGCCTTCAGCGGCAGCTTCGTCAGCAGCGTGGAGAACTCCCGCGAGCAGTTGCGCGGCCAGTTGCGCTCCCACGCCCAGGACGCCGCCACCGCCCTCGGCCTGTCCCTGACGCCACACGTGGACGACCCGGCGATGGTGCAACTGATGGTCAGCTCGATCTTCGACAGCGGCTACTTCGCCAGCATCCGGGTGATCGACATCAAGAGCGGCAAGCCGCTGGTCGAGCGCGTGCAAGCGCATGCCGAGCGTACGGTGCCCGGCTGGTTCGAACGCCTGGTGGATCTCCAGCCCCAGGGTGGCGACGCGCTGATCATGCGCGGCTGGGAACAGGCGGCGCGGGTCGAGGTGGTCAGCCATCCGCAATTCGCCCTGGCGCGCCTGTGGGACAGCGCCCTGGGCAGCCTCTACTGGTTGCTGGCCTGCGGCGCGGCGAGCCTGCTGCTTGGCGGCTGGCTGCTGCGCCGCCAACTGCGCCCGCTCGACCAGATGGTGCGCCAGGCCCATGCCATCAGCCGGCGGGAATTCCTCAGCCTGCCCAGGCTGCCGCGCACGCCGGAGCTGCGCCGCGTGGTGCAGGCGATGAACCAGATGGTGGAGAAACTTCGCACGCTGTTCGCCGAGGAGGCCGCGCGTAGCGACAAGCTACGCGCCCAGGCCTACCAGGACAGTCTCACCGGCCTGCCCAACCGGCGCCTGTTCGACGCCCGCCTCAACGAACAGCTGGGTGCCGGCGAGCACGAGCATGCCGGGCAGCTCCTGCTGCTGCGCCTGAACGACCTGAACGGGCTGAACCAGCGTCTCGGCGGGCAACGCACGGATGAATTGATCCAGGCGGTCGCCCGCTTGCTGGTCGACTCCTGCGGCCAGCAAGGGCGCGCCGACTGGCTGCTGGCCCGCAGCCGCGGCGGCGAGTTCGCCGTGCTGGCTCCCGGTTGCTCCCGCGAGCAGGCCGAACGCCTGGCCGAGGAACTCTGCGAAGGCCTGGAGAACCTTGCCCGCACCGGTGCCAGCGATCTCACGCCGGTCGCCTATCTCGGTATCAGCGCGTTCGCCGAAGGCGACTCGCCCGCGGATCTCCTGGCCCGTGCCGACCAGGCCCTGGCCCAGGCCGAAAGCCAGCCCGCCCAGCCCTGGGCGAGCCAGGACGGCACCGCGCTCGCGGCGCTCAACGATAGCCAGGACTGGCACGACTGGATCGACCAGGCCCTGACGGAGCGCCGCCTGCTGCTCTATTTCCAGCCGGTGGTGGACTGCCTGGACACCCAGCGCGTCCTCCACCACAAGGTCCTCGCGCGTCTGCTCGACCCGCAGGCCACGGCCATCGCCGCCGGGCGCTTCCTGCCCTGGATAGAACGTTTCGGCTGGGCCGCGCGCCTGGACCTGGCGATGCTCGAACAGAGCCTGGAGCACCTGCGGCGCCATCCACGGCCGCTGGCGCTGAGCCTGTCGGCCGCCAGTGTCCGCAATGCGCAGACGTTTGCCCCGCTACTGGCCCTGCTCAAGGCGCATCCGCAGGAGGCGCGCCAGCTGACCCTGGAACTGGACGAGCGGCACCTGCCAGCCGCGGCCGAACTGGAACGCCTCAGCCAGGTCCTGCGCGAACTGGGCTGCGGTCTCGGCCTGCAGCATTTCGGCGGCCGCTTCAGCCTGATCGGCAACCTTACCCATCTGGGGCTGGCCTACCTCAAGCTGGACGGCTGCTACCTGCACGCCGTCGACCGGGAAGGCGACAAGCGGTTGTTCATCGAAGCGGTCTATCGCACCACCCACAGCATCGATCTACCGTTGATCGCGGAACAGGTGGAAACCCTCGGTGAACTCGAAGTACTGCGGGAAATGGGCTTGCGTGGCGCCATGGGACGCCTGTTCGGCAGCCCGGCGCCCTGGTCCGGGGATGCCTGATAGCGAGTCCGGAGCGGGTCGGACTCGCTTTACAGCGGATTCGGCATCGACGCCAGGCGCTCCCTCTCCGACAGAGAACGCGCCGGCGCGAGCCGACAGGTCCCCGTCATGAAACCGCCAGTCGCTGTTCCACCAGCACTCCCCCGTAAAGCGCGATCTGGGTCTTGGCATTGAGTTCGATGCGCAAGGCCACCGCGCGCTCGATGCCGATCTTCAGGTGCGGACCGAAGCGCGATACGTCCAGGCCGGCACGGATCATCATCTTCTCCACGCCTACGGTGGTTACCGTCACCAGCGTCTGGATGTCGTTCTGCAGGCTGTAGCGGGCCAGCGCGCGCATCGCCTCCAGCGTACAGTCGGAAAAGCCCAGCGAGCCTTTCTGTCCAGAGTTGATGGCGAAACGGCTGAGTTCCCAGATGTGCGGCGAGCAAGGCGCTTCCTTGCCGTGCAGAAGCTCCGGGAAGGTGTTCTTCAGCATGTAGGGGCCAGTGGTATCGAGAATTCGCCAGCAACCGAAAACCTGGGCTTCAGGAGTATCTTCCTGGATCAACATGTAATAAGGACTGAGTGCGTCATAACCATCGATTTCCATCTCGTCGATGACACTAACGTCCCAGCCTTTGCGCTCCTTGAACACTTGAGCACGCAACTTGTGCATCTCGCCCAGCAGTTTTTTATCGAACTCTTCGCGCCGACCAATTTGTACGATCATCTTCACTTCCTCCAAATAGGAAGCTGAAGAATTTATGCAAATTTCATAATTTTATAACTAGCAAATGAGATAGATTTCGGTGAACCCGGACCCTTGCTAGGCTCGAAGAAACGTCCGAAAAGATCAGAGCAATGGCTTCACACGAGAGAACACAGCCCCAAAACATGGCCTTCCGGGCAAAGGCCACCCGCACCGCCCGACGGGAAAGCCAGGAAACTTTCTGGAGCCGCTTCGGGATAAGCCAATCCTGCGGCAGTCGTTTCGAGAATGGCGAGAACCTGCCCTTCCCTATATATCTGCTTTTGCATTTCTATATAGAAGGGCAAATTACCGATCGCCAGCTCGCCGACCTGAGAGGCAAGATCAGAGAGTAATAAGACCCAAATTAACGGCCATAATGGCCGCTACGCGGCGGGAGGTCACACCGAACTTCCGCCGAATATTTCCCATATGGAAGTTCACATTGGCTTCCGAGCAGTTGCAGATAACCGATATCCCCCAACTGGTCTTGCCGATGGCGCACCACTGCAACACTTCCTTCTCCCGGCTGGTCAGAACCACCGGTTTGCTGACCGGATGTTCGAAGGCCAGTCCGGCACCGCTCTGCAGTGCGTAGTCCTTGAGCATCCACAGGGTCGGCAGGACCGACTCCATGAAACGGTTGGCCTCGGCCCGGTTTTCCGCTTCCACGCTGAGGCTCAGCGCGCCGAGTTCGCCGCGAGCACCATGCAGCGGCATGGTCAGCCCATACACCAGGCCGGCGGCCGAGGCTTCCTCGAAGAACTCGTGCTGCTTTCGCGTCTGGTAGATGGACGGTTCCCAGAAAATCGGCAGTACGCTCTGGGTACAGTGACTGACCGTCGGGTCGACCCGCGCGTAGCCAGCCCGGTCGTAATGCTCGCGCCAGGCGGCCGGGTAGTTGCCGACGATGAAGGCGTTCTCGTAGTCCTGGCTGTCCTTAGGCAACAGGCCGAACAGGATCTTCGAGAATCCAAGGTCGCTCGCCATCTTCTGCAGGATGGCGCTCCACTCCAATTTTCCACTTGAGCGTTCCAGCTCAAGAAAACCGTCAACCAAGGCCATAGCGCTACGTTCTTCTTAAACTATTAACCAATCAGCCAAATATGGATTCGGCACCCGATATCCGGCACGTTGTACGGCAGTCCGAGAATCCCGGCTTCCTGCCGAGGCGCATGCGCCCGTGCCCGACGACCCCTGAAGATGTCCAGTCAGCCCACTCTATAGAGTTGGCGTTGTGCCGGAAAGGCACATTTCAGTCCCACTTAACAATAGACCGCAGCGTTTGATGCACCTAGTACGATACCCGTCCTAGAGGGTAAGCAAACGTTTAAATGTGATCTAGATCACATTTTATGCGAACTGAATACCCAGTCACACCTGGTCCCCGGGTTCACTGTCGGCCCATCGCCACGCGTGCGACCGCTCTCGGCCGGGCGATCCGAGGCGCAGACGTCTGTGCGCGGCGCACGGGCAAAGGCACAGCGCCGCGGCCAAGGGGGCGACCTCGCGGCGTCAGGCCTGCCGGGCACGGACCCGGCGACATAGCCACTTTTCCAGTTCGGCGACGCAGAACAGGCCGAGCCCGGCCAGCAGCACCCGCGCCCACTCGCCCGGGGCCAGGCCGACCGAGCCGAACAGCGCCTGCAACGGCGGCGCGTAGGTATAGAGCAGTTGCAGCACCACGCAGGCGGCGATCGCCAGCAAGACCTGGCGGTTGCCGAACAGGCCCTCGCGGCTGAGCACCGAATCGTAGATATGCCGGCTGTTGAGCAGGTAGAACATCTCGCACACCACCACGCTGTTCACCGCCATGGTCCGCGCGCTCTCCAGCCCGGTGCCATGCTCCAGCTCCCAGAGGAACAGGCCCAGGGCGCCCGCCATCATCAGCAGCGAGACCAGCAGCACCCGCCAGACGAAGAACAGCGACAACAGGGGCTCCGCCGGCGGACGCGGCGGACGCTGCATCAGGCCGCGCTCGGCCGGATCGAAGGCCAGCGCCAGGCCCAGGGTGCTGGAGGTGACCATGTTGATCCAGAGGATCTGCGCCGGCGTCATCGGCAGGGTCAACTGGAACAGGATCGCGGCGATCACGATCAGCGCCTCGCCACCGTTGGTCGGCAGCATGAAGAGGATGAATTTCTTCAGGTTGTCGTAGACCGCCCTTCCCTCGCGCACGGCATTGGCGATGGTGGCGAAATTGTCGTCGGCGAGGACCACCTCGGCCGCCTCCTTGGCCGCCTCGGTGCCCTTGTTGCCCATCGCTACGCCGACGTCGGCGCGCTTCAGCGCCGGCGCATCGTTGACCCCGTCGCCGGTCATCGCCACCACCTCGCCGCTGGCCTGCAGGGCCTGCACCAGGCGCAGCTTGTGCTCAGGGCTGGCGCGGGCGAACACATCGACGCCCGGCAGCACTTCGCGCAGGCGCTGGTCGTCGAGCAACTCGATCTCCGCGCCGGTCAGCGCCGGCCGGTCGATGCCGATCCCGAGCATGGCGCCGATCGCCCGCGCGGTGTCGACGTGGTCGCCGGTGATCATCTTCACCGCGATACCCGCCGCCTGGCATTCGGCGACCGCGGCCACGGCTTCCTCGCGCGGAGGGTCGATGATGCCCACCAGGGCCAGCAGGGTGAAGCCATGTTCCACGTCGGCGAAATCCAGCGTGCGCTGCTCCGCCGGCATCGCCCGTCGGGCGATGGCCAGCAGGCGCAGGCCGCGAGCGGCGGTGTCGGTGGCCAGGCGCCGCCAGTAGTCCGGGTCCAACGGCCGCACCGAGTCGCCCACCCGTTCAGCCTCGCACATGTCGAGGATGCGCTCCGGCGCGCCCTTCAGGTAGACCATCGCCTGGCCCGCGTGGTCGTGGTGCAGGGTGGCCATGAAGCGATGCTCGGACTCGAACGGAATCGCATCGCTGCGTGGCCGTTCCGCCGCCAGCGCCTGCGGATCGAGGCCCAGCTTGAGGCCGAGGCTGAGCAGCGCGCCTTCGGTGGGGTCGCCCTCCAGTTGCCATGCCTCGCCCTCCTGGTGCAGGCGCGCCTCGTTGCACAACAGCGCCGCGCGACCGATCTCCTGCAGATCGTCGCGTCCGGCGGGATCGAGGCCTTCGCCGTTGTGGCTGAAACCACCCAGGGGGGGCGTAACCGGCGCCGCTGACCTCGATTACCTGGTCGGCAGTGACGATACGCTGCACGGTCATCTCGTTGCGGGTCAGGGTGCCGGTCTTGTCCGAGCAGATCACCGTCACCGAACCCAGCGTCTCCACCGCCGGCAGGCGGCTGACGATGGCGTTGCGCCGGGCCATGCGCTGTACGCCGAGGGCGAGGATCACCGTCATGATCGCCGGCAGTCCCTCGGGAATCGCCGAGGCGGTCAGCGCCACCACCAGCATGAACATGTCCACCATCGGCTGGCCCTGCCAGAGGGTGCCGAGGACGAAAGTGGCGCCGGCCAGCAGCAGGATCGCCAGGGCCAGCCAGCGACTGAAGCTGGCGATCTGTCGCAGCAGCGGAGTGGCCAGGGTGCGGACTTCGCGCAACAGCGTACCGATCCGGCCCAGTTCGGTATCCCCGGCGGTGGCGACCACCACTCCGCGCGCCTGGCCGCTGGTCACCAGGGTGCCGGAATAGGCCATGCAACGGCGGTCGCCGAGCAGCGCGTCGATGGCCACCGCGACGCAGCCCTTCTCCACCGGCACCGACTCGCCGGTCAGGGCCGACTCGTCGACATGGAAGTTCTTCGTTTCGAACAGCCGCAGGTCGGCCGGCACCCGGTCGCCGGAGGCCAGCAGCACCACGTCGCCCGGTACCAGGCGTTCGGCGTCCAGCGCCTGGCGCTGGCCGTCGCGCAGGACCAGGGCATGCAGCGAAAGCATGTCGCGGATGGCGTCCAGCGCGTTGGCCGCCTTGCCCTCCTGGACGAAACCGATCAGCGCGTTGACCACCACCGCCAGGAGGATTACCGCACTGTCCACCCAGAAGCCGAGCAGCGCGGTGACCAGCGAGGCGAACAGCATCATGTACAGCAGGACGTTGTGGAACTGCCGCAGCAAGCGCAGCAGCGGCCCCTGGCGTTTCGGCGCGGGCAATCGGTTGTAGCCGTGCGCCGCCAGGCGGCGGGCGGCTTCGTCCGCGTCCAGACCGGCGGCGGAGCTGTGCAATCGTTCCAGCACCCGTTGCGGCGGGCTGGCATGGGCGTCGCGGGAAGACAGGGGTGGGATGCCGTTCATGGGATTCCTGCGCCTCGTTCTGATGAACAGAACTATCGGGCAGGCCTGCGCCGCAACGTTTGACCTGTCTCAAACGGATGCTTGCAGTTGAAAGCATCTGGCCGGGGAAAACTTTTCCGGATGTTGCGCGGCACCTCGCTCCACAGGGCGAGGTGCCGCGT